>JABMOR010000094.1 GCA_013203245.1 Candidatus Nitrosopumilus sp. | reverse complement strand
GTTTTTGATACTGAAATTACATAAATCATGATACTTTCATGATACTTTACTGCACTATGCTTGATAAGGGTTGTTCAAACTTGTATTTTTTAATTATTTTTTCTTGGATATTGGAGGAATTGTTCTAATGTATTGAAAATTTATGGCGTCAATTGAATCCACATCATTACGTTTTCTTGCTTTAGAAATTTCTGTCACATATCTGCAATTTACATCATGTTTGATAGTTTCAATTGAATCTTTTTCAGTTTTAGAAATACCAAGAGAAAAAGAATAACAATGAATACATTCTGATTTCCAATAATGCTCAGGTCTTATTGTCGGTGGAGATGATAATCGTTTTCTCATTCTATAAATTTCAAATGCCTCTTTGTTCTGTTGTTCTTGAGTAACCATATCTTCTAAATCAAAAAGAACCTTTTCAATCTCATCAATTTTATCTGCAACTAATCTATTAGTTCCAAATCTAGATTGGAAAAATGTAAAACCGTGTTTGACCATCATTGTAGCAAATTCTATTTTGTGTTGTATTTGCTCAAATGGTTCATCTTTTGAAGTGATTACAAGATATTTGAAAAAGTCTTCAACAGTGTATGAGATATCTTCATCTCCTTTTTCAAGTAAAACCCTGTCTTTGAATTCTTGATCAACTTCATTAGAGCGTAGAATTGGAATAAAAATAGACCATGCTTGTTGAGCCTTTTTTAGCATACGAGAACGTTCTTTAGGCTCATTAAATGATTTGGGCATATCTTGCCCATTTAGATACTTTAATTGCATTACAGATAGCGCATAATGCTCATTCATACGAAAATCATACCATAACCTGATTAATATTATTTTTGGTAGAGTCATTTCATGACGAAGAAAATTCAAACAGATTCCGAAACAATAATTGATTTCGGTGAAAAAAGAGTTCCACGCCAAAACTACTCTAGGGTAATCACCCTAGACAAGACCCTATTGCAGAACTGTGGTTGTGACACATCACCTGATTCTGAAATAAAGGCAAGAGTGGAACTAGTCAAAAGCCATGGTGAAAACTACATCAGGGTCACTCCGTTCTGTGATAAAATACCACAGATTGAATCAAAAGATTCAGGAGAAAAAGAAAATTGAGTGAAAGCTCATTCCCACCATTTTTGAAGTGGGGAACATACAAAGGAAGAGAGGGTAACCCCGACATCATAACTGTCGAAATTATCGATCCCGAACCATTCCCTACACAGTACGATTGGAACGTTCTAGCTAAGGTCGATATGGTAAATATGAACATTCCTTTGAAGGCAAAATCTACCAACAAAATTCTCTATAATGCATACAACAAACTTCTAAGAGAAAACAAAGTCAAGGTGGGAACTTTCCTAAAAATAAAAACTTGGTTGAGAAAGTCAACCAAGAATCCAGAAAACGATTTGAGGGATTTTAAGATTGACACTTAATCCCTTTTTTCCTTTTTCTAGAAAAGAGATGATGATGTATGGTATCAATAGAGCTAGATAAAATTAACGCAATACTAGACCAGATTAAAGGATTGCACATCAAAGAGGCAGTATCACTACGAAAAAGACTAAGAAAAGAAAAAGAAAAGATTGCAGTTACAATTCCTGAACCCGAATTTGTAGCACCTGACATGAACAAGGCAAACAAAAGACGTTCTAGTTTTATGAAGGGCGTTTGGAATTACATCAAACTAGTTAGAGATACCTATCCTGAACTAAGAGAGCAATTTACACCAAGACAGATGTTCAGCCAGTTCTTTGCTCGTAGACGTGGAGAAGATGTGGATATCAATGATGTGTTTTGGCAGAATCCGAGTTGATTGCAGAATCCCTACCCAAAAGACCGTTACTCAAACATCTGCGAAAAAGGGTTCAATTTCGCAGAAAAGCAGTGTCAGATAGGCGTAAAATCTACGCCTTAGACACTGAAACTACCTCAAAGGGCGAATTACTAATCCTTGCAGATAATGAGGGAAACTATATTGATTTAGAGAAAACCATGATCAAAGAAGTCCTAAAGTTTCTATTTTCCAAAAGGTATGAGGGTTCTTGGTGTTTCTTTTGGAATCTACACTTTGATGCAAGAATTATTCTAAGAATGATTCTACTAGAACTAGACGACAAAGACCTAAACCAATTCTACTATACGGGAAAATGCAAGATTCAAGGGTATTCTATTCACTATATAGAGAAAAGAAAACTGTCAATCAAAAAAGGCAAACATTCTGTAAACTATTTCGATATCGCACAATTTTATCTTGAATCTCAATTATTACAGGCTTACAAAAATAATATCAAAAAACCATTACCAAAACATTATGAGGAGATGAAAGATTCAAGGAGTGATTTTACAAAAACATACTATCGAGATAATAGAAATAAAATTAGAGGTTATTGTGTAGATGACTGTATTCTTACTCAGGAACTGGCAGTTCATTGGGTCGATATGTTTTACAAGGCATTTTTGTTTTATCCATCTCATTGGATAAGTAGTGGTTATTTGGCTGAAAAGATTTTCATTAATTGGGGGGTCAACCTACCAAAGTTTGATGACATCCCCCTATCAGTTCAAGAACTAGCGTGGAATTGCTATGTTGCAGGAAGAATAGAACTTGTAGTTCGTGGGCATACCGAACAGGCTTACATCTATGACATTAATTCTGCATTTCCTTACGCCATGACGTTAATCCCAGAACCAACAAAGGGAGAGTGGATTCAAACAAAACAAATCCTACCAAATGCACTATTAGGATTTTTTAAAATCAAATGTAACATTCCGGAAACCAAACACATAACTCCATTTTTCTTCAAAGTTAGAGGGAAAATTATTTTTCCTAAAGGAGAATTTATCACATATGCCACACTAGATGAAATCAAGTCATGTGAGGATTCATCATGGTATACCATAATTGATTCTTGGCAGTATCTAGATAGTAACCCATTCTACCCATTCAAGCGAGTTATCGAGGAATTTTACGAGAAAAGACAGGAACTAAAAAGAAACAAAGATCCTTTAGAACTTCCTATCAAGATTATTCTAAACTCCATCTATGGAAAGACAATGCAAATAACTGACAATAAAATCGGAAATCTGTTTAATCCCGTATTGGGTTCCACCATTACAGGAAAATGTCGTGCCATGTTGTATGATACCATAATCCAAAATGACATGGAACGAAATGTAGTCATGATGTATACTGATAGTATTACCACTACAAAGAAACTAAATCTAAATTCAAAAAAACTGGGAGGGTTTTCTGAAGACTTTGATGGTTCAATCTATGCTTTGCAAAGTGGGTTCTACTCAAAGAACGGATACTTTGAGAGGTCTAGAGGTATCGGTCAGTTAGGTGATGAAACCATTATCCACAAAGAAACCAAAGTGGATTCCAAAGGAAGATTGGTTTACGAGTTTGAAAAGACCAGAGTGGGGACTATCAAGTTAAACATAAAGAGAAAAACCATTGAGAATATTGGGGCATTTACAACTGTGACTAAGAACTTGAAACTAAATGGCGATAGGGGTCGTCAATGGTGGGGAAAACTAACTGATGTCAGATTGAAGGAGAGAAATATTTCTACACCGTTTTCGTTTCCGTTAGATGAACCCAACAAAATATGAACACATCAAAGTAAAGATTATTTTCATAAATACTTTGAATCATATTAGTAAAATATGAAAAAATACCGTATTGGTTCTTTTATGCTAGATGGGATTAATCTTGATGAGAGAATAGTTAATTGGAATGATAAAGTATTTTTTGGTCATCATAAAATGCACCCTGAAAATATTTCCTTCGGTTTTTCTCTATTTGAGAAAACATCTGATGTTTTTGATGGACAGTCAATGGACGATGCTGTTAAAGTATGGAGCAAAGATGACGCTAAAGGATTGTGGCCTATTTTAATTTTCTTTGCATGCTATCATTTAACAAACCCAGAAAAACAAATGCCAAAAATTTCAAAATCAGTTTCATCTGCTATTGAATTTGATGTACTTCCAAAAGATGTTGCAATTACGTATGGACATATGGGTGCAATTAGACCTAACATCGAAACCAGAAGAAATAAACTGTCACAGGATGAATCTTTTGAACGATTGTCTGCAACTTTACCTCTTTTTGACAAAATTATGAAAAATCAATCAAATGAATTTTCTATGAATCCTTTGATTATTGCATTGTTGATGTATCAAAGAGCGATGGAAGAGGAAGATCATCTCAAAGATTTTCTTGATTTAGTAATTGTTTTAGAATCCATGTTCAATGATGGAAAAGGCGAGGTTACATTCAAGATTAGCCAAAGAACTAGTAATTTTTGTGGAGAGTCTATAGAAGAAAAAAAGGAAATTTTTGAAAAAATAAAGAAGGTTTACAATGCTAGAAGTGATCTTGTTCACGGTTCAGATTTGACATTAGATAGGTATGGTGAATATCACTCATTCAAAACATATCTGATACCTATTGTTCAAAAAGGCCTGTTAAAATTTATTGAAAAAACTAATCAAGGAATGACAAAAAAACAAATCAACAATGAACTTGATGAAATTGCTTTGAGCTCATCCTAGTTTATCTAAAAAGCAAACTCCTACAAATCATACCATCGTTCTACGTTAGTCGTTCTGGAAAATTCATTCGTAAAAGGGGGGGATTGCCTTTTTATTGCACTTCAACCATGGTTTCAGTTCTGTCTACCCCACCAATTTTCTGAATTTGATTTGCGACATCTTTTATCTGAACTAGTTCTTTTACCTCAATTATTGCAACAGCGTCAAATTGACCACT
>JABMOR010000093.1 GCA_013203245.1 Candidatus Nitrosopumilus sp. | reverse complement strand
TTCATATCCATTTCATGCCGTAAACATTTGTTGCTTTGTTCTGTGATTTGATTTTTAATTTCTTTACTCCATGGGCTGTGCTGTCTATCTTTAGAGTCTATTATTGATGGGTTTTCTTTGATTTTCTCCATGGTCTCTGACAGTGTTGTGCTCAACTGTCTGAATTTGCTGATACGTAAAAGAAACATTTGTGCTTCTTCATTGTTTACCAGGTTCATCATTGAATGAACTTGATTATAATACTCCAAACCTTTTTCATTATATTTTTTAAATTCTTTCATTCGTTTCTGCCAATATTCTTTGGTCACTTTTTCTTCAATTTTGTAACTGAATTGAATCTCCCCCAAATCCATTCCCAGATTAGCTAGTTTTTCACTGTATTCTTTAGCTGATTTTTTTAGATTTTCTGGATCTTGACTCATTATTCTTGCCTTTTTTCTCACAATAAAGAGTTTAAATTTTTACTGCATTCCATTTTTTCTCAGATTCTTTTGAGTAAAATAACACACATTCCTCGCAGAATGAGTCCCACTCAGTAATTCCTAATTTTTCAAAATACTTTACAGACCATTCGTATGTGGGCTCTTTTCTGTATTGAAATTGTTGAATTGTATAGATGTCTTTCTGGTGAAATTTATTTAGACATTTTTTACATTGAGCATTTTTCATTATTGCTTATCTGCACTTTCTGTGAGATATTTATCCACATCAATTGCTGCCATACATCCAAAAGCTGCAGCGGTAATTGCTTGTCTATAACTTCTATCATGTACATCTCCTGCTGCAAATATCCCTTTCATGTTGGTATGGGTTTTATTTTTTAATACAATGTAACCTTCACCATCTAAATCAATTTGATCTTTGAACAGTTGTGTATTTGGTACATGTCCAATTGCAACAAACAAAGCTTCTGCGTCAAGCGTGCTCTCTTCATTTGTTTTTAAATTCTTTAAAACTACTTGTTTCATTTTTTGATCTCCTTTAATTTCAGTTACTGTTGTATCAAAAACAAATTTTATTTTTTCATTGTTAAATGCTCTTTCTTGCATGATTTTACTTGCGCGCAATTCATCTCTTCTGTGAACTAGGTGAACCTTTGTTGCAAATTTTGTGAGAAATATTGCTTCCTCAATTGCAGAATCCCCGCCACCAGAAACAACTATCTCTTGATTTCTAAAGAACGGTCCATCACAAGTTGCACAATATGATACTCCTTTACCTGCAAATGCTTCTTCGCCTTCTATTCCAAGTTTTCTTGGATTTGCACCTGTTGCAATAATTACTGCCCGACCTTCAAATTCTTCTGATGCTGTTAAAACTTTGAATGGTTCTCGTCTAAAGTCTACATCTACCACCACATCATCAATAATGGTTGTACCCATTCTCTGTGATTGTTTTCTCATATCAATCATCAAATCAGGACCCATTATCCCGTTTTCAAATCCAGGATAGTTTTCAACTTCTGTTGTGTTGACTAATTGCCCCCCTGGAAGTAATCCTGATAAAATTAAAGTGTCATAACCTGCTCTTGAGCAGTAAATTCCAGCTGTATATCCTGAAGGACCTGCACCAATAATTATTATATCGAATTTTGTTCTAGTTTTATCTGATATCTTGGCTTCATCATCTCTTGTTTCAAGAACGGCTGATCCTGCATCCCCTGACATCATAATGGTTATGGTCTTAATTTCAATAATTTAAGTGAATATCTCTTTCGATTACTCGTTTTTCATTCTTAAAATAATTTGATCACAA
The DNA here is from genome assembly GCA_013203245.1 of Candidatus Nitrosopumilus sp. Lineage (GTDB taxonomy): Archaea > Thermoproteota > Nitrososphaeria > Nitrososphaerales > Nitrosopumilaceae > Nitrosopumilus. Next base: position 12,908 of record JABMOR010000093.1, on the reverse strand, counting down.
ATTTTCCTCATTTCTGAATCTGATCCAACGCTTGCAATTTTCACAATGTCTGTAGTTGTTATAATTCCAATAATTTCATTATTTTCTTTAACTGGAAGTTTATGAATTAATTTTTCCTTCATTAATTCTGACGCTTCCCAAATTGTTTCTTCTGAATCAATTGTAATCAAAGGTGATGACATCACTTCTTTAATTTCAGTAAACAATGGTCTCCCTTCTGCTGCAATTTTTGTCACAAAATCCCTTTCTGTAATTATTCCAATTGGATTGTTGTTATCAGTTACAATTACACAACCTATACATAATTTTTTCATGTGTTCTGCAGCTTCTTGCAGTGATGTCGATTTGTCTAAACTAAGTATATTTTTACTCATCACATCATTTACAAACGTACTATTCATACTGTGTACTCTTTTTTCAATTATATGAAATAAATTCTAAATTACCATAATTGAAAATCAACCAAGATAATCACAATACCCTTATAAATTAAAAATTCATTTGAGAATAATATGGCAGTTAAAACAAAGAAAATTCTTGTACCTCTTGATGGTTCAAAAAATTCAATTCGTGGTTTAGATATGGCTATACACATTGCAAGACAATCTCAAGGTACGGTTACAGCATTAGCCATAAAAACAGTGCCTGGATTATATGCAATACACCCACTTGGGTTCTTAGATTTTGACTCAATGACTGAAGTAAAAAAATTACTTAGTGAGGCTAAAGTCAGAGCTGCCAAGAAAGGCATTGATTTAACTGGAAAAGCAATTGCCGGTGATCCTGGATATGATATAGCAAAATTTGCAAATGATCCTAAAAATAAAATTGATATGGTTGTACTTGGAGCACGTGGGAGAAGTTCTGCTAAAGAAATTTTCTTGGGAAGTGTCTCTAACTATGTTTTACACAAGGCTAAAAAACCTGTATTGATAGTGAAATGACTAATAGTTTTAAAAAAATTCTTGTACCAATTGATGGTTCCATATATTCAGAAAAGTGTTTGGAACGTGCGTGTGAGCTTGTTGATGCGTTTAATTCTAATCTTATTTTGATATATGTTGTAGAAAAGTCACTCCCGATTAATTTACTAGATCGTAAAGAATACCTCGGTATTCTTCGAAAGTTTGGAACTAGAATTTTGGAAAAGGCAAACGAAAAACTTTCAAAAAAAGGAATCACTGCAAAAATTTTCTTAAAAGAAGGAAATATTGTTAATGAAATTGAGAAAATTGTAAAAAAAGAAAAATGTGATCTTATTGTTGTTGGAAATAAAGGATTAGGTTCTGTATCTAGACTTTTACTTGGAAGTGTTTCCAACAAGATTTCACAGTCTTCTTCTTGTTCAGTTATGATAGTAAAATAGAATTAATTTGCTAGTGTATTTACAATATCTGATTTTGTAATTATTCCTACTAATTTTGAATTTTTTACCACTGGAAGACCACTAATATTATATTTGATCATTTTGATGATAGCTTGTTTTACTTCTTTATCTGCATCTATTGTGATGGGGTTTGTTGACATAATGTCTGTGGCGTGAAATGGAAAGAGATAACTCATTTGATTTGAATGTGTTTCTTCTAATCCTTTTTTGAATTTATATTCCTGAACTTCTTTTGGATCTGCTGATTCTGCAATCCATTGAGGAATTTTTGCAGGTACAAAATCTCTGAAAGTTACTATTCCTACTGGTTTTTGATTTCTTTGGATGATAATTCTAGAAATTCCATACTTTATCAACAAACTTTCTATGAGTAATATTGGATCACTTGGTGTGGCTGTTATTACTTTATTTGTCATTATTTTTGAAACTTTGATTGAATCTGAACCTTTTGTAAGGAATACTGTTGCAAGATTTGTTTTTGTTACAATTCCTTCGAGGATTTTATCTTTGCCAAGTATTATTACCACACTAATTCGGTGTTTTTTCATTAACTTTGCACATTTTTGAACTGAATCTTCTTTACTGAGAGTAAACAATTCTCTTGGTTTGAAATCGCTTGCTTTTACAGATTCTATTGGTTTTGTACCTAACTGATAAATTTTTTTTGCAATATCTTTTTCAGTTATTATTCCCACTGGTCTATTTTTGATTGTAACTATTACTCGTTTTACTTTATGTTTTAATATTGACTCCCTTGCTTTCATGAGCGTTGTATCAGAATTAACTGTAATTGGCTTTATCATTAATTCTGACAATTTTAAATTTTTTACATTCATTATAACACTCTATTACAATTTTGATAAATACGTCATTAACAATATCATGCCTGAAAATCATATTTGATAATAATTAGAAACATATTAAGTTCTAGATTACATGGGTTGTATATGACTGAAAAAGTTCCTTTATTTGTAATTGGTTTGCCTAAAGACGAACCTGCTAATGAAATACTTTCATCCAAATTTGGTGGTGCATTAGAGAAAGTTCAACAAGTACTGTCTCACATCATTGAAGCAAAAATTGCAGTAGAGTTTCAAAATCCTGAGGGCTCAAGAACCCATTATGATGTTACTGCTACTGTTAAAACCTCTAAAAATCAACTAATCTATACTGCTTCAGGTTGGGATATTCTAAAAATTGCTGATGAATTATGTAGAAAATTAGAGGGTGAATTACCAAAACATAATGATAATCGTCAAAGAGATAGTATTCGTAAAAAGGAATACTGATATTGTTTCAAAATATCTTAGTGCCCTTTGATTTATCTGCCCAATCTACAAGAGCCTTTAAGGTTGCATTGGATCTTGCTAAAAATTATAATTCTAAAATAACATTACTTACTTGTCTTGAAGGTGATGCATGGCATCACAAATACTATGATGCAAGAGCTGATTCTGAACTAATTAAAAAACAAAAAAAAGTTACAAAAGAACATCTTGAAAAATTAGAATCTCTTGCAGACAAAAATAATGTCTCTATCAAATCACAAATACTGACATCAAAATCCGTAGTTAATGACATTGTAACTTTTGCAAAGTCTAGAAAATATGATCTTATCGTTATAGGATCTCATGGTAGAACTGGTTTTGATAAGTTGCTTTTGGGAAGTGTTGCAAATGGTGTGTCTCAAAAATCTACATGTCCTATTCTGATTATAAAATAAACAGAATGTGGTGTAATTGATTTCAATTATTGGTAGTGGGAGAGTAGGCACATCTATTGCGTTTCTTTGTGTATCTAATGCATTAGATGACATTTTACTTGTAAATCGTGATGAGGGAAAAGCAATTGGTGAGTCTTTGGATGTTTCTAATGCCATTCCTTCCACTTCTAAATTTTCTATTACTGGAACATCTGATTATTCAAAAATAATTGGTTCAGATATTGTTGTGATCACAGCAAGTATGGGTGTGTATTTGAACGACCGAACAGAAAATATGGTGTCTCAAACAACAATGATTAAAGAAATTGCACAGAAAATTAAGCAATACTGCCCAACTGCAATTGTTTTGTTAATTTCCAACCCTCTTGATATACTAACATATTTTTTTCAAAAAGAAACATCATTTTCAAGATTCAAAGTATTTGGTATTGCATCCAGTCTTGATACTAGTAGATTCCGATATTTACTTTCAGAAAAATTTTCAGTTCCACAGTCTTCTGTTGATGGTGCTTTGGTTCTCGGCGAACATGGGGATTCTATGGTTCCAATCTTTTCTAGAGTTAAAATTGGTGGAAAATCCCTGACTTCTTTGCTAAATGATGATGAACAAGCCTCTATCACTAATGCAGTAAGAAATTATTGGAAAGATCTAAGACATTACAAGAGCCGTTCTCAATTCGGCATTGCCAAAAATGCATTTGATGTAATTGATTCAATAGTGAATAATCGTGAGTTTTCTGTCCCAGTCTCTGTAGTTTTGCAAGGGGAATATGGGGAAAACGATGTTGCTATGGGTGTGCCCGTATTGATAAATTCATCGGGGATTTCAAAAATTCTTGATATCGTCCTTGATGACTCTGAATCTTTATTGTTACAGAAATCTTCGCAAAGAATTCATGATCAAATAAATTCTATCTGATTTAATTTTTAATTTCATTAATTATTTTTTGATGGTGTTCACAGAATTTTTTATTTTCAATTTGTGAATAAAACAAGTCTTTTTGCCAATGAGCATTGAATAGCCTGCAATCTTTTTTCTCACAAAACGCCTCACCTGTTACATAGTACAATATGGCTTGTAACACATATCCTTCCACCATCTCGTTTAATCTTGGATCGTGATATTCTAAAAATCCTCCTTTGTATTTTTCTTTAATTTCTTGAATTTTGTCTTCTGAAAAGTTTGTCATTAGATCTAAATAGTATTGTTTTGGTTTCGCTGGGGCCTCTATGACCCCTGTTGTTGAAATTATTGTGGGATTAGAACTGATTAGTGCTCTAGCATGATATCTGAAATCCTCATCATCAAATGTGACAGTGAGCTTGTTTGTAAAAATTATGTGTAATGTGTTATCTGTAATTGAAATGTTTTCTGAAATGATGTTTTGTAATTCAAATCCGTCATATAACGTCATCACATCTTTTTCAGATGTGTCTAAATTATCTTTTTCAATTTGAACTTCATCTTGTGTAGGATTATGTTTTTTGAATTGTTTTTTTAAATCAAAAATTCGTGTCGATGCTATTTTTTCAGATGTTTTGTCTTCTGTAGGTTGAAAAAAGTTTTCTTTTATTTTCGTTTCAATTTGAAATGTATCTGTGATGAATTTTTTTATTTTTTCAATTTGAATCTCTGGAACTGTGGGTTCATCATATAGAATAATTTTAGAAATTTTCACTAAAAGAGAGATATCTTGATTGCTTATCTTTCTAACGTCTAATTTTTTTAAATGATTAGGCAGTTTTTAGGTATCAAATTAGGTGAAAATTAACCTATTCCTGGAGGTAGAATGGATGCAGATCTTCCAGATGCGTTATCAAAATAATTTTTAGTTTCAGCAATTAATTTTTCATTCTCTTTACTTATCTTCTCTAACTGTTCTTCAAATTTTTCAGTTTCAACTTTAACTTTGATGATATCTGCAAGTGTTTTAATGGATTTTATGATTGCATCATCATCCGGAAACATCCTTCTACAAGTAGTGTACAAAACAATACATGATGTTTCAGAATTTTTTAGTGCAGAAATAACACTTGCATCAACACCTAGAATCATTGCACCCTGTATGTTTGACAAATCATATTCCTCTAAAAGACATTTAGACTTTTTGTTAACTGCCAAACCGTAGGAAATGGGATCATTTTTCTTATTTTCATACGCCTCTAATCCACGTGGAATGATTATTTTTTTGATGTTGTTATTTTTTGCAAATTCTATTGATTTTGTTATTAGATCATACGTGTGAATTGGATTCAAGGGTATGTTGGATAGGATGGCATATAGATTATCTTTATTGTATATGCGAACTGGTCCATAGATTTCCCCATCTCTAATTGCATATGATGGAGAAATTTTTGTAAATTCTAAATCTCCAATATCTTTCATCCCTAATTGTGCAATGAGATAAGATACAGCAAAAGCCCCTACTAAACCTGCACTAGGGAATGCAACAATTAACATTTTTTCATTTGTCATTTTATCGGAACTCATTAAATCCGTATCCTAAAACAAAATAAATCATACTTACTTGATTTTCAACAATGATTCTCTGAAGTGGAATGTTGTTTTGGTACAATACTTGATAATTTCAAGTATTATTCGTCCAAACACTAAGAAAATTATTTTATTATCTTTCTAATTCTTTGATTTTTTGTGCTGTAATTTCTGCTGCTTTCTTTCCAGAGTATAGCATTGAACCAAATGTTGGACCCATTCTTGCCAATCCATGTGTTTCGGTAACTGACATTCCAGCTGCAATTAACCCTGGGTATACTTCACCTGTCTTGTGAACTACGTGTTCTTCACCATCGTTAACATGCATTGGCTCCATTCCCTTCCATTTTGCTAATCCTCTATCCACAAGTCTTTTCACAGCAACTGAATCATGACCTGATGCATCTATGACTATTTTTGCTTCAAGTGCAATTGGATCAACACAAGTAATGTTACGTGGTAATGCTGAAACTGGCATCCAGTTAACAACAATTCCTGAAACTCTGCCGTTTTTCAATACAAGGTCATCAAATTTTGTTAATTGTAGGAATTTTACTCCTGCATCACATGCTGCTGCAATTAATTTTGATACTGCATGTGGTCCCGGTGTTAAGTATAATCCCTCTGCAACTTTTTTGTATGGTATACCTAATTCATCCCAGAATTTTTGTGCTGGTTCTCTAACTGTAACTGGATTCATCATGTATCCTCCTAACCAATAACCGCCACCTAGGTAGTTGTTTTGTTCAATAACTAAAACTTTGTAACCCATGTTTGAAAGTTCTCTACTAGCTGTTAATCCTGCAGGACCTGCACCAATAATGATAACGTCTGATTCTGCTCTGTCAATTAATACATCATGAAATTCATTTGCAATTGCACGTGTAATTTCAACTTCACGTACGTCGGTAAATATTTTTTCTGATTGTTCTGCAATAGTTGCTTCTTGCATGAAGATTTACCATTCCCTGAACAATTAATACTTTCCCACATCTTATTTTGAAAAATTAGGTAATACTAAGTGGTCCATTATTGTACATCTTTCTAGCTTCGTTTGAATCATTAAATTACTCTAATCTGAGGTAATGTAGGTTAAAATTAAAATGAGTGATCCAGAAATTCCATCCAAGGAAGAAATTATCAAAAATATGTCAAAACACCTACAAACCCATCCTGAAGATGGAGAGGAAGTATTACTTCGAACATATGACCTTGCTTTTATCACCGGGAAAATTCAAGGTGCAAAAAGTAAATGATTTTACAGATAAGCGTGTTGGAGTTTAGAATTATTTTATACGTTAGGTAATCCTAATTATTTCTGAAATTCTACCTCTGTAGAAATAGGAAAATTTTGTACTTTAAAGAAAATATCCGTCCTAAAACCCCCGAATATCAAAAATTTATATCCAAACTAAAAGAAATTTTATTGTATTGACAATATCTGATCTTAAACAAACTGTACCTGATTCTGTAAAGCCCAAAATAAATTGGTCTAGAATTGAGGAGGCTGATGATTTTGCAAAAACTGTGAAACTATTCCGTCAAGGAAAATATGATGAAGACAGTTTTAGACGTTATAGACTTCAACATGGAGCTTATGGAACTAGAATGACTAGTGACTATGCCATGGTCCGAATCAAACTCCCTGCAGGAGAAATTTATCCTGATCAGATTGAAAAAATATCTCAATTAAGTGAACAATACTCTATAGGAAGTGCACACTTTTCAACTAGAGAAAATATTCAACTTCACTGGGTAATTCTTGAAGATGTTTCTGAAATATTTCGAGGTTTATCTGAAGTAGGATTAACCTCTAGAGAAGCATGTGGTAATTCTGTAAGAAATGTAATGTGTAGCCCGTTATCTGGAGTTTGTCCTGCTGAAGAATTTGATTCAACTCCTTATGCACTTGCAACTGCAAGATTCTTTTTGAGAAATCCTATGGCTCAAAATTTACCTCGCAAATTTAAATTTAATTTTACATGCTGTGAGAAACATGGAATGGTTAGAATGGTAGATGTGGGTTTAATTCCACAAATTAGAGAAATTGATGGGCTTTCTCAAAGAGGTTTCAAAATTTTCCTTGGTGGTGGATTGGGGAACAGATCATTTGTTGGACATCAGTTAGAAGATTTTACACCTGAAGAAGATTTACTTTATACTTCAATTGCTGTTATGAGAATATTTGATAGACTGGGTGATAGAAAAAATCTTGCCAGAAATAGAATGAGATATTTGGTAAATGATATGGGTTGGGATAAATTCCAAAACCTTGTCTTCAAAGAAAGAGCTGTTGTTAGAGCTACACAATCAGTTATTACTCAATTAGAAGTTGATAAAACTCCAAATGTGATCAAAAGACCTATTCAAATTTCTAATGAGAATGGGGGGGAAACAATTCCTGATGGATATGCTAGATGGCTAAAAACTAACACTGTAAAACAAACACAAGAAGACTATCGTTCAGTATTTCTTACTCTTGAAGCAGGTGATATTACGGCAAGCCAACTTCACGGGTTATCTGATATCATTCGTAACTTTTCATCTGAAGGTATGGCTAGATCTGGATTTGAACAAAATCTTGCATTACGATACGTACATGAAGATGATTTACCTCGCTTGTATTCAAAACTCATCGAGATTGGATTGGCAAAATCAGGTGCTTTGACCATGACTGCTCCAATTGGGTGCTCTGGAACTACCTCTTGCAATCTTGCATTGACTAATTCACATAGACTTGCAAAAGAAATCCAAAGAAAATTCCTGGAACTAAAACTGGATGAAGATGATGACCTTAGCGATGCTTCCATTAAGATTAGTGGATGTCCTAATTCATGTGCTCAACACGGTATTGCAACCCTTGGATTCTTTGGTGGTGGTGGACGTGTTGGAAAAGACATGTATGCTAATTATCAAATGTCAATAGGTGGCCGTTCTGATGGTGACACAATGTTGGGACAAACCCTTCTTAGAATTCCTGCAAAACGAATAATCCCAGTAATTCTTAAGGTAATTGAAATTTTTAAAGCAAACAAAAAATCTGATGATACTTTGAAATCTTGGATTCATAGAGTTGTAAATGGAAATGAGGATTCAGAAATTAAATCACTTGCTGACATTAAAAAAATATTGGAACCGTTAGTTATTCCTCCAACCATTGAAGAAGATCCTGACTTTTACTTAGATTATGGAAGTGATACAAGTTATCACACAAAGACTGGAAAGGGTGAATGTGCTGCTTGACGGACTCAGGTAAAATCACAACTGATGTAGACACTTTACGTTCAGAAATACGAGACAAAAGTGTTAGAGTAATTGATGTCCGAAGAGAAGTAGATTACAAACAAGATCATATCTCAACTGCTGTAAATTTACCTCTGGCCAATCTTTTATCTGATGATAGTCCTGAACGTGTTTTGAAACTTGTAAATTCTATGGGAATTGATGATGAAACTCCAGTTGTAGTTTATGATGATACGTTTGGTGCTTTGGCGTCAAGAGTTGCATGGACTTTGGAGTATTTGGGACATTCAGATGTAACCTTACTTGAAACTACATACAGTCATTGGAAATCCCTTGGATTGGAAAATGATTCTGCTCTTCCTGAAGTTCAAACTAGAGAGCACTCTATGAAATTACACCCTGAAATTTTAGCAACTTCTGATTATTTGGAAAGTGCTAAAACCAGAGATGATGTGATTTTAATTGATAATAGAGAAAGACTAAACTTTCTTGAACAACATATTCCTGGTGCAATCAGTTTGCCCTATCGTACTTTAGCATCTAATGATAAAATTTTACGCTCAAAAGAGGACATGAAACGATTACTGGATAATCGTGGAATTACAGGAGATTCTGAAATTATTACTTATTGTGGTAGTGTGGGAACTCTTTCTGGATTGGCATATTATGCCTTAAAATCTGCAGGATTGCCAAATGCAAAACTATACGTTCGTTCTTTCAAAGAATGGAAAAATCTTGAAAAGCCTACTGAAAAACAAGAAGATGCTAATTACTGGGATTTATCTGCTGAATAATTAAGAAATTTGGTCTCTGAGTTTTTTTGTTACTGTTCCTTCAATATTATTAAATAGAATAATCATTTTCTCTTTATTTTCAATTAGATAATCTGCGCCTCTATCTTTTAATCTAATCTTCCATAATCTAATTTCTCTATGTTCATCAAAGAAAGTTTCTATCATTTGTTCACCTGATTTTGTTGGGTCGATGAATTCGTCAAAGATCTCAATGGTTTTATCTACGTCTTCTACTTCTATTGCTTCTTTAACTGAATGAATTGCTTGACTAAGTTCTTTCAAATTTTTAATTGGTCTTGGTAATGTCTTTTTGGTAATTCCAAACAATCCTCTCTTTTCTTTACCTATTTTTTCTGCAACGTTATCTGCAAGATCATAAATTGGTATCTTACTTAATCCATCACGTTTTTCATTTTGTACGATTAACCCTTTTTCTAATAATTTATTCAAAGCTGTTTCAGCGTCAACTCTATCTAGAAACGTTGTCCACACAATTGCACCTATTGTATGATATCCTTGTCTGACTGATTCTAAAACTACGACTTCTTCAATTCTTTTGAATCCGTCTTCAATTCTTACATTCGTGAAGTCTTTATCTCTAATTGATCTTCGGGCATTTTTAACATCAATTTCTATGGATTGTTTTAGAGCTTCCAATGCTTCTGGAACTTGATTTAACAATGATAAGAAACATGCTTGGTTATATCGTGCCATTCCGTATGTCGGATCTGATTCAATTGCTTTCTGAACTGCATCTAGTGCTTTGGAATAATTTTTTTGTTCATAATGTACCAATCCTTTGAGATTCCAAGCTTCTGGATTTGTAACATCTAGCTCTAGAACTTTATCGTACACTTTTAGAGCATCTGCATGTTCATCTAGATGGAATTTAGCATACCCTATTTTCATCAAAGTTTCTACATTATCTGGGTCAATTCGTAATGCTTGCTCAAACATCTCTATGGCTTCTTCTAGTTTTTCATCTGCCATCAAATTGATTCCTTTTTTAAATAATTTTTTACGATTGTAATCTACATCTACCAAACTCCTTTCTTGCGGAATTGTTTTCTCTATTTTTGATCCCTCTATTTCTTTTGATTTTCTAGCAAATAGTTTCTTCACAGCTCAAATTGCCCTTTTATCTAGATAAATACCAATCTTAATTGAGCCTATTGTTGTCCAAGTTGAATTTGAAATAGATTTTAGCGATCTAAATATAGAAATACTTGAAATATCTACAAACGATTGTGTCATCTCAGCCACGATTAGAGATTCAGGGGCAAGCACCTTTCAAACAATCAGGTGTCTATGAAGCTCAAATTGCAATTACTGATGGTAAACCATCTGATGATGACATTCGCACAAAACAATTTTCGTCTTTATGGCGTGGGAATTTCCATCTTAAGGTAAAGGATGGAATATTTTCTGAAACTCTTGGTTCGCCTGCAAATCCTCTTCCTTCGTCAATTGCTAATCTTGATAAAGTTTGGATTGTTGTTACTGATTTATTCTCTTCATTACATACTGTATTTGACATTCCTTTAGCTAGAACATCACGATCTGAAACAAAATCTAATGCCCCATCTGAAACAAAAATAATTACTGATAATCAAAAACCTACACGTTATACAAAAACAAATGTTGTTGGATCCTCTGGTCAACCAGGTGACAAAGGTCAATCAGGTCCAACTGGTCAACCAGGTGACAAAGGTCAATCAGGTCCACCCGGTCAACAAGGACCTATGGGTGTTAAAGGTCAAGAAGGCCCCAAAGGAGCAACTGGTGACAAAGGAGCAACTGGTGACAAAGGAGCAACTGGTGACAAAGGTCCACAAGGCGATAAAGGAATTTCTGGCGATAAAGGATTAACTGGCGATAAAGGAATTACTGGCGATAAAGGCGATAAAGGCGATAAAGGAATTAGTGGTCCACCTGGTGACAAAGGAGAAAAAGGCTCAACTGGTCCACTCGGAGAAAAAGGCCCAACTGGACTAAAAGGTCCGCTCGGTGACAAAGGAGAAAAAGGCCCAACTGGACTAATCGGTGACAAAGGATCTTCTGGATTGAGAGGTGTCCCTGGTGACAAAGGTGACGACGGTCCACAAGGTGTACCTGGCGATAAAGGATTAACTGGTCCACTCGGTGTCCCTGGTGACAAAGGTCCAACCGGATTATCTGGAGTACAAGGAGAAAAAGGAATTCAAGGTGGTCATGGTCCAATCGGTGACAAGGGTCCAATCGGTATGATTGGTGACAAAGGCCCATTGGGTCCATCTGGTCCATATGGCGATAAAGGATTAACTGGTCCAATCGGTCCACTCGGTGACAAAGGACCACTCGGCCCACCTGGTCCACTTGGCGATAAAGGAAACAAAGGTGTTGAAGGTCCACTCGGAGAAAAAGGACCACAAGGCCCACAAGGTCCTAGTGGTTCCAAAGGATTAACTGGAGTTCCTGGTCCTCAAGGCGAAAAGGGTGACAAAGGATCTATTGGTCCACTCGGAGAAAAAGGTCAAACTGGTCCATTGGGTCCACTCGGAGAAAAAGGACCACAAGGACCACAAGGCTCACAAGGTGAACGTGGAACTACTGGTCCCTCTGGAGAAAAAGGACCACAAGGCCCACAAGGAATTCAAGGCCCACAAGGTGAACGTGGTCCGCTCGGCCCAATTGGTTCCATAGGTGAACAAGGTTCTGTAGGGGGACAAGGTCCTGTAGGTCCTGCTGGTCCAAGAGGTCCGCCTGGTCCACCGGGAGAAAAAGGACCATCTGGTGGAATGTCTTCAGAACAGAAAGCACTCTTCAAAGAATTACTGGAAATACTTACTACCAAAAATACACTTTCTACTGAAGAACAAATTAAATTAATGAGTTATCTTTATTGAGAAACTAAATATTTGATTTAAAAATAATTATTTTAAAAGTTCATTTTTAGAATCTGATTTGTAAATTTTTATTTTTTTTTCATAATGTTTTTTTAACATTTCTACTATTTTTTCTATATTGTTTACACATGTGTAATACAATTTCTTGTAAAAACAAATTTCAATGCTGTCTCTAAATATTTTTTATTTTATAAAAAATTTTACAGTTGACACTGTTTTAGAATTTAAAAAAATGAAAACAATTCGTCGTCATTATGACGATTGTTAGTTGTTACGATATTATCGTCTTTTAGCTGCTGCCTTTCTCTTTGGAGCTGCTTTGCTTTTTGCTGCTGCATTTGTGTTTGTAGCTGCTGTTCTTTTTGTAGCTGCTGATGATTTT
>JABMOR010000092.1 GCA_013203245.1 Candidatus Nitrosopumilus sp. | reverse complement strand
ACTTCAAAATAAACCTCTCATGGGATCCAATGGTCGTAGAACCTGATGTTGCTACTAATTTTATTTTTACAATTAGAGATGGAAGAACTAATGAACCTCTAAGAAGTTCTGACTATACATTTGTGATAATTCAAAATGACAAGGAAATTCATCGTATTTCCGGACTGGCTCAAGTTGGGGGGGAATTTGAAAAATTTACATTTGCTGAAGATCAAACCGGTCCTACAATTATTAAATTTGAAAATATTCGAAATACAGGACAAGAAACTGAATTTGTACTAGTTGTTGTACCTGAATTTGGAACTATTACATTATTGATATTGGTAATTTCTACAATGAGTATTATTTTTGTAACTAGAAGAAATCAATTATTCATTTAAAGTGCCACTAACTTTACAGTATCCATATTTTTATTTCTCTGAAAATCTTTTGTAATTGTAGATACTTTTTCTGCATCTCCATTAATTACAAAAAGCTCCATGCATTTTTTTTTGTCGATTTTACTATGAAGATGTGTTGTGATTAAATCCTCAAAATTATGTGTAATTCCTGAAACTATATGATCAAATTCATCATTATGAACAACTAAGAGAATGGCATGAATATTTCCTGATAAATCTGCTTTTTGTTTTTCTTCAGAAACAAATGTTCTGATTCCTGCTCTGATGGCTTCTGACCTTCCAGAAAATCCCATTGAAGATTGAAGCTTGTCTAATTCTGTTAGAATCTCATCATTTAGAGAGATTGAAACTATTGGCATATGCCTAATGTTATTAATTATCTTATAAGTTTAGCAATTAATCTTATTAAGATTTTATAAATTTATTAATAATCTGAATCGAGATGCTTTGTGAATACACAAACAAAGCTAGCAATTATTGCTATTGTAGTAGTAATCCCATTAACATCAATTGCTGTTTACAGTACTAATTCCAATCAACAGTATACTCCAATTGATAATTCTAAACTGCAGGTAATTTCATCATTTAATCCACTTCATGAATTTTCACAAATAGTCGGACAGGATAAAGTTGATGTTAGATTACTAGTTCCAGTTGGAGTTGAACCACATGATTGGGAACCAACCATAAAAGATGTTCAAGAGATTCAAAAATCTGATTTAATTATAATTAATGGAATAGGTTTTGAAAATTGGGTGGATAATTTAGCTGAAAATAATTATCAAGGAATTATAATTGATACAAGTGATGGAATTTTAATTAATGATCCAAATCAAGAAAATACTACTGATCCACATATTTGGCTAAATCCTGTTTATGCAAAAAAGCAAGTACAAAATATTGAACTAGCTTTTTCAAATCATGATCCTGAAAATGGAGAGTTTTATCACACAAATGCTGTACAATATAGCGAAAAATTAGATTTACTTGATTTAAAAATTAGAACTGAATTATCTAACTGTAATAATGATTTTATTGCATTCCATGATGCATTTTCATATTTTGCTGAAGAATATAATTTGAATCAGTATACTATAATTCCATCAAGTAATTCACATGGCGAAGTTACTGCAAAAACATTGGAGAATGTTATTTCAAAAGCTAGAGAATTAAACATCAAAGTAATTTTTAGTGAAGAATCTGTTAATACAAAAACTTCTCAAATAATTGCCGATGAAATAGGAGGAAAAGTTTTAGTTTTATCTCCACTTGAAATTGTTTCTGATGGAGATTATATTTCAAAAATGAATCAAAATCTTGAAAATCTAAAGGAGGCATTATGTTGAAAGTTGTTGAAATTAACAATCTAACTGTTCAATACCCTGATGTTAAGGCTCTAGATGACATTAGTTTAGTGGTAAATCAAGGTGATTTTTTAGGCATAATTGGACCTAATGGTGCTGGAAAATCAACACTTTTTGCTTCTATGCTTGGACTAAATACAAAATACAAAGGCACAATTAAATTTTTTGATGAAGATATCAAAAAATCAAAAAATTATTTGAAACAACTCGGTTACGTTCCACAAAAGCCAATCTTTGAGAAAAATTTTCCAGTAACTGTTACTGATGTTGTTCGAATGGGATTAAGAAAAGAATCTGATGAAAATAAAATTGATAAAATTTTACAACAATTGTGGATACATGAACTTCGTGAAAGAAGAATAGGAGAATTATCTGGTGGACAACAACAACGTGTCTTTATTGCAAAGGCTTTGGTAAATAATCCAAAAATTTTGATTTTAGATGAACCCGTAACTGGAATTGATCAACAAAGTATTGATTTGTTTTACAGTATTCTACGTGAATTAAATTCTAAACAAAAAATTACTATTATCTGGTCATCTCATGATTTGGATGCCGTTAATAAACTGGCAAATCATGTAGCATGTCTGAATAGAACTTTATTCTTTCATGGTGAATCTGAAAAATTCTTTTCTGATGATGCACTAGTTAAACAATATTCTGAGGCCTCAATGCAGGAACACATGCATCATCATTAATCATGTCTCTTGAAATTCTAACTTTCAGTTTTATGCATAGAGCATTAATTTCCGGAGTTGCAATTGCAATTCTTTGTTCAGTTGTGGGATTGTTTCTAGTTTTAAGACGTTATTCATTATTTGGTGATGCAATAGCACATTCATCATTTGGTGGGATTGCTTTAGGGTTATTGGCTGGTGTTTATCCCTTATGGACTGCATATGCTGTTTCTATAGCTAGCGCACTGATAATTACAAAAATCAAAGACAAATACAACATATCTGGTGATGCATCTATTGCCGTTTTATTGTCCTCAGGTATAGCAGTTGGGCTCGTTATTATTGGATTATCTGGAGGATTTACAATTGACATCTTTAGTTTTCTATTTGGAAGTATTTTACTTGTAAGTGTAGATGATACAATTCTAGTTTTAGCATTAACTGGAGCAATTCTAATTGTAATTCTATTACTTTATCGACAACTTCTTTATTCAACATTCAATGAGGAACAAGCTAAAGTTAGTGGAATTCCTGTAGAAAAAATAAATTACTTGATTGTATTTATGGCAGGAATTACTGTAGTTACATCAATTCAACTTGTAGGTGTATTGCTAATTTCAGCTCTATTTGTAATTCCTAATGTTACAGCAATAATATATGGTAAAGGATTCAAACAAACAGCAATCATTTCAATGAGTTTTTCTGTTTTTTCAGTTGTAGTAGGAATTCTAGTCTCTTACATCTTTGATATTACTCCTGCAGGAACTATTGTCTTAATTGCAATTGGATTGCTTGCAGGAACTATGGGAATAAAGTCAGCTGGATTGTTATCTAAGAATTAATCAAAGAATTCAGTCTTCTTTTATCTTTTATACTTTTTACAAAAAATAATGATGTTGCAATTATTCCTAAAGCAATTAGTGGTGATGCAAGTTCAGTATATCTTATTTTGATATCATTTGATGACTCTATTTGTGATGGAATTACTAGAATTTCTGTAAGTTTTACCGTTCCAATTTTATTTGATTGTTGTTCAACAAACCACACATTATCATTTCCATCTGATGTCATAAATTGAACAAATGATGTTTCAGTAGGAATTGGAATTTCGATTAAATTATTATTGTCCGGATCATATGCACCAAGAGAATCAATCGTGTGCTGTGCAAACCAAACATTTCCATATTTGTCAAATGTCATTCCAAATGGCAATGCTTCTTTATCCGGAACTGAAACCTTCTCAAATGTCTCTAAAACTGGGTTAAATTTGGTGATGGCCAAGCCTGTATGTTCAGCAATCCATAGATTACCATCCTTATCAAATAACATAGCCTCAGGACCTTGCAAAACTGTATCAGTTGAAATCTCAGTTAATTGATTATTTTCTGTATCAATATACCCAATCTTTCCTGAACCTGTGCTAGAATACCACATTTTTCCATTATCATCAAGTGCTAAAGAAAATGGTAAATTTTCTTTTCCTGATAATACAATTTCTTCAAATTCGTCACTTTCCGGTAAATATTTTACAATTCTATCTTTGTTAACTATAGTAATCCAAATATTTCCATCATAATCTGCTTTGATAAATAGCGGTGCGTTCTTTGAAATTACTGGATCTAATTTTGGAATTGTTTTTGTTGTAATTTGTTTTGAAACGGGATCAATGAATCCAATTTGATTTCCAGGAGTATCAGTAAACCAAATGTTCCCTTTGGTGTCTTGTGTTAGAAATGTTGTAGTTAATCCATCAAATGAGTATGAATGAAATTTTTCAGTATCAAGTGAAAATTGCCATAATTTTGGATATAATGCATCACTAATCCAAATTGAATTATTTCCATCATATAATGGGAAAAGAGGTTTTGCATCTTCTGGTAATTCATATTCGATAATTTGAGTTTGAATATCTGTCAATCTTGGTTTTACAAGCAAATTCAATAACTTTGATTCATTTGCATTCTCGGTTCTTTGAGCTTCAACTTCTACTAACCACTCTCCAGAAAATCCAAATGTTAATTCTCCCTGAAATTCAGTTATACCCTCCTCACTTTGTTTTACAACTTCTATAGGTATTTCAATTGGAGAGATATTTTTTGATGGATTTGAAACTTTGACTTTAACTTGATTTAAATCAGATAATGGATTGCCCTCAAAGTCAGCTACTTTGACCAGAATTGTATTT
>JABMOR010000143.1 GCA_013203245.1 Candidatus Nitrosopumilus sp. | reverse complement strand
GTATTGATCGTGATGAAATTCGACAGAACAAACACCTGCTCGCGATTTTAGCTAAAATTGAATCCGGTCAATCTCAAATTCTTATCGGCACACAAATGCTTGCCAAAGGGCATCATTTTCCAAAATTAACGCTCGTTGTAATCTTAGATACGGATGCAGGGTTTTATAACCAGGATTTTAGAGCCCTCGAACGCCTCGGCCAACTTATCACCCAAGTTTCAGGTCGTGCGGGACGCGCCGAGCTTCCGGGTGAAGTTTTAATTCAAACGCACTTTCCAGATAATGCCCTGCTCAATCGCTTGATTCAAAACGGCTACTCGGCCTTTACGGATGCTTTATTACCCCTGCGAGAGCAAGCTGCCTGGCCGCCTTATCATTACTTAGCCTTGCTTCGTGCATCAGGAAAAAATGAAGGCAGTGTCAGGCATTTTTTAGCTATGGTTAAAAATCAACTTGCACACATTAACATCCTGATTTTAGGCCCGGCTCCCGCCCCACTCGCACGCAAGGCCACCGAATATCATATGCAATTGCTGCTAAAATCAGCCTCACGCGCTGAACTTCATCAAGCTTTAGCGTTTATTCAGCACACCTACCCACCGCACGCCAAACAAAACGGTGTGCGCTGGGCGATGGATGTGGACCCCATAGATTTGGCTTAACACCAATATTTCAAATAAATTCTACTGTTTTATGAGGCAACCTCGAAAACGTCAACTAGACTAAAAGAACACATATTAATTTTTAATAGGAATATATGGCCACTCCAAATTACTATGACATACTTGGCATTCCTGAGTTTTCTGACATAAGCCTGGTTAAACCTGCTTACCGCGCGCTTGCAAAGCAACATCACCCTGATCGAAACAAAGGTGAGAATTCAGACATTATGTCGAAAATTAATGATGCATATGAAATATTAAGTGATGAGCAGACGAAGAATACCTATGATGTGACGCTTCGGTTTAAAGCGGTTCTGGACGATATAAATATAGAAGCTGACGTCAAGGACGCCATACACGCCAATTTGCATGAAATCCTTAGAAATATAGGACAATCCTATCGAGAAGAAAACGATTTCGGTGCTGGCTTAATAATCAAGGTGAGCAAGGCATTTGGTGCCGATATGATGGCCATTCCTATAAAAGTTATCGGTTATGGCTTAGCTTCTGCTGTCATCATCGTGGTTTCGAGTATCGTCATGACATGCGCTTTTATTCCAGCACTATGCGGATCACCTGATTTATTTTTTAATGCCTCAATAGGATTATTGCTCGGTGTTAGTATAGGGATGCTCGCGGCCCTCACGCCCATCATTGACTCCTATATCGTTATGACGCGGCTTCATGCTACGTATCATGATAAACACACGACAGAAGATGCACACATGCCGGAAGTACATAACACATCATTACTTCAGATAGCCGATGCTTGCGATGAGATCATAGATCACGATACATCTCAGCAAATGAAGGATATTATCGAGGGCTTAGAAGAAGGCCTAGGTTTAACCGCCGGGGAAAACTCAGCGCCACCGGTAGATATAACACAAAGCTTTCGCACCCAAAATCAAGAGCAAAGGCCAGATGACGAAATACCAAATAACATACCATCTCCATTAGGATAAAGTCACGTCATCAACAAATGGTCTACAACACGACCATCCATAAGATGGGTTTGAATAATCTCATCAATATCAGCATAAGATGCGTAGCTATACCAAGTATTATCGGGATAAATCACGAGACCCGGCCCGAGTTTACAGCGCCCTAAGCAACCCGATTGCGTCATCCGCACTTTACCCGGACCATGCAAATCCAATGCAGCTAAACGTGACTTCATGTAAGTAAAAAAAGGCTCCCCACCTGTGTTGGCACAACAGGTTTTTCCGGGAGCTTTTTGGTTGGAGCATATGAACACATGATGCGTATAAAACGGCGCGCAAGAGTTTATATCAGATGGCATGGTCATTACACACCATCTCGTACATAAACACCAAGCTCTTGTTCGAGCGCTGTCATCACGCTATCCATCCATGGTGTTACGTCTTGCTCGGTCAAGGTTCGACGCTCATCCTGAAGAATCAAAGCAACGCCTAAGCTTTTTTTACCATCAGGAATAGACGCGCCGATATAATGATCAAACACATGAAAGGCTTTTAATAACTCAGCGCTTTTCGAGCGAACAACGTCTTCAATTTGAGACGCGGATACCGCGTTATCCACCAACAAGGATAAATCACGTTGCACCTGAGGATATTTAGAGATCGCGCGATACAATGCGGGTCGGGTTACTTCGAACGCATCAAGTTTGATTTCAAATAACAACACTTCTGTATCTAAACCCAAGACATCGGCCAGGGCCGGATGCAAGGCACCCATCCAACCAACTGCACGCTCTCCTATCATAATTCGCGCAGATTTACCGGGATGTAATGCATTCAATGCATCTGGAACAAACGTAAGCTTGTCGGCTCCCGTAATCTCAGAAAATAAGGCTTCTACTGCACCTTTCATGTCATAAAAATCATAAGCACGTGTGGGTTCAGCCCAATTGAGTGCTCCTGTCTCGCCAGTCATCAATCCTGCAAGCATTGCGCGCTCTTCAAGCATCTCACCCTGCATATCAAACACAACGCCGGTTTCGAAACATTTCATAGCGCCCTGTTGCCGTGAAACATTACGTAATAACGCTGAGATTAAACCCGGCCAAAGCCCAGCACGCATAGCCGACAGCTCAGATGAAAGTGGGTTGAGCAACGTTTTTGTTACGGCATCAGGATAAAAAGCTTCTTGCACCGCTGGATCGATAAAACTGTACGTAATCACCTCGTGATAACCACGCGCACTTAACGCACGTGAGACCGCGCGACTTTGGCGATGAAACGGGCTTAACGTGCCCGCTTGTAATGTACCCACCGTTGGCTCAGGCTCAAGGTGGTCATAACCATGCAAGCGCGCGATTTCTTCCACTAAATCGACATCTAAATGCAAATCAAAACGATATGAAGGTACGGTAACGTGCCATAAGGCTTCTGTAGTATCCACCGTCATGCCGAGCGCTTCAAGCATGGTTTTCATACGTGACTCCGGCACAACCAAACCTGTTAAGCTTTTAACCCGCGCTGGATTAAAGGCAATAGACCGTGTTGGCATATAATTTTTAGTATGCACCCAGGTTACAGGCCCAGCGTTACCGCCTGATATTTCGAGCAATAAACCCGTTGCACGCTCAAGCATCAAAGGATGCAAAGCCGGGTCTACCCCACGCTCATACCTCTGGGAGGCATCGGTGCACAGGCCATAAGTTCGCGCAACACCCGCAATTAATTTTGGCGTAAAATAAGCGCTTTCTAACACCACATCTGTCGTATGATCATCAACCGAACTATCTAAGCCGCCCATGATGCCGGCCATAGCCAGCGGTTTATGTGCGTCAGCAATTAATAGAACACCTGCTTTGAGTGTAATATCTTGACCATCTAAAAGCGTAAGCTTTTCACCGGCTTGACTCATGCGAACCTGAATTTTACCCGAAATTTTATGCGCATCAAACGCATGCATCGGCTGACCGAATTCAAGCATGACATATTGTGTGACATCAACCACCGGACACAGAGGCCGAATACCCGAACGACGCAAGCGCTCTTTCATCCAAAGCGGTGTTACGGCCGAAGTATTCACACCACGAATTAAGCGCACAGCATAACCCGGGCACGCATCTTCCGCTTGAATTGTAACCGTGCATACATCATCGATGCTTGGGTTCTGTACCGCAACTTCGGGCGTGTTGAGCACGCATTGATTGAGTGCCGCAACTTCGCGAGCAATACCGCGCATACTAAAACAATCCGCGCGATTAGGCGTGAGCTCAACCGTTAAGACATGATCATCTAATTGCAAGTAGGTCTCAATGGCTTCGCCAACAGGCGCATCATCGGGAAGCTCTAAAATACCCTCTGAATTTGCTTCAAGCCCTAACTCAACCGATGAGCAAATCATGCCTTCTGAAAGCTCACCACGTAATTCAGTTTTTTGAATCGACATGCCGCCAGGCAAAGACGCACCCATGATTGCAACGGCAACCTTGAGGTTAGCTCGTACGTTGGATGCACCACATACAATTTGAAGCGGTGCGTTAAGCCCTGCATCCACCTCACAAATCGTAAGCTTATTGGCCTGTGGGTGAGGACGTGCTGCGCGCACAAAACCCACCACAACCTGCTTAAAATCTCCTGAGACAGGACTCACCTCGTCCACCTCAAGTCCGGCCATGGTTAACTGCGCTGCTAATTCAGCTCCCGCAACTGGGGTATTCACCCACTCACGTAGCCAGGATTCGCTCACTTTCATTGGAGTATCCTAAAACTTAAAATTGGTTTAAAAAATTTAAATCATTCTCGAACATCATACGCAAATCAGTGATGCCAAAATAAAGCATCGCCAAGCGATCAATCCCCATACCAAACGCCCAACCTTGATGGGTTTCGGGGGATAATCC
>JABMOR010000013.1 GCA_013203245.1 Candidatus Nitrosopumilus sp. | reverse complement strand
TTTCACCCCCTTATTTTTTGATTTTTTTGCTATTGGTAAGATAATGACTTGGACTAAATCGCCGTCCCCTAAACCCAGGGCGTTGCGTTCAGCCTCAGGAATTGAGATTCTTCCATTACTGCTGATTGTGGTCTTGTAAGCACCCCAATTCATGAACGAGGGAAGCATTTGACCGATGCTAAACATCGTATCCATGCTTTTACTTTGCATGGTAGACATGTTATCCATCACATTAGATTGAGTTTGTCGTGCACTATCAGAAACTCCTTTTAGCGTTTCCAAAGGATTGAATGTTTGACTAGATTGATTTGTCATCAAGGAGCCAAAATTTTTCATAAATTCTGCTTGAGCACGTCCACTTTTTTGAATCCAAGATTTGAACATCTCAGAAGGATCGTATAGGTTTTGATTACCACTCATAGGTAATGATTGGAATAATTGTTATTTAAATGGATCTAAGTACCATTCAGAAATTCTAACACTTTAGAGGCAAAAATGTCAGGATCTTGAACGTATGGAGTATGTCCACATCCATCCATTCTGAAAAATTCACAATTCGGAATTGCCGAAACAAAGTCATCAGCATATTCAATTGGAATCACAGGATCATCCACACCCCAAATAATCAAAGTTGGTGTCAAAATAGATTGTAATTTAGCTGTGATAGAGTCAGAATTTTTCAGCCCTAAAATAGTAGACATGAATGCAAGTTTGGCATTAGGCAATCGCATTCTTTCTATAAATCCACTGACAATATTTTCTTCAATATGCTTTCCAGAACCTTCCATAACTTCAAATGCATTTTTTGCATTAATTTCATTAGGATACAGAGCTGCCATAATATATGCATCAAGTGCAGGAGTAGATTTATTCATCATCCCCGCAGGAGATACAAGAACAAGTTTTTCAAGGTTATCAGAGTGAGATGCAGCATACTTTGCAGAAATTAGACCCCCCAATGAAGAGCCAATAATATTAGGTTTAATGATTTTAGATGCAGTAAAAAACTTTTCAAGAAAGTCTATGAAAAAATCAGGAGTGTAATCTACTGTAGGTTTATCACTATATCCAAATCCAATTAAATCGGGGACTATAACTCTAAAATGATCTTCAAAGAGTGGAGCAACATGACTCCACCGTTCAGCAGAAGCACCTAAACCATGAAGTAACACAAGTGTATTTTTAGAACTGCCTGATTCCAAATATCTAATTCGGTGCCCATCAATTTCAAGGAATTTATCTTCCACCATTTTGGAAGAATTGTCATCACTAGATAAGCTTTAACAAATCATGCGATCAGTTAAACACAGATCAAAATATATTTTCATGTTATTGAAAATTCAAAGTAGGTTTTCAGTAGAGAAATAGACACTGAATTGATTAAAAAAATTCAAAAATCCTAATTCCATCAGATGAATCTAAAAAGTCCCAGCAGGTAAGAGAGGGTAATCATATGAGATAAGAGTTGGAGTCCATAATACTTGGATTTACTCAATTTACGCACCACACAATTCAGAATTTGGAGGGATTAGTAGAAAAAATCACTGGACGTGTAAATTAAGAAATTCATGGGAGAGGGAAAAGAGCACCCACATATCAAAAATTCCAGTTATAGTGATAAAATAATCTAAGAAAATCCGTGTTTTTTGAAATATTTTTGATGGTATTCTTCTGCTTTGTAAAATGTAGGAGCAGGAACTATTTCAGTAATAATAGGATCAGTGAATTTATCGGATTTTTCTAATACTTGTTTTGATTTTTCTGCAATTTCTTTTTGTTTTTCATCGTGATAAAAAATTGCTGAACGATACTGAATTCCAACATCAGGGCCTTGTCGATTTAATGTCGTAGGATTGTGGTTTGACCAAAATACATCCAATAATTCTTCAAAAGAAATTTCATCAGGATCATATTCAACTTCTACTGCTTCTGCATGTCCAGTTTTATCAGTGCAAACTTCTTCATATGTTGGATTTGTAAGTTCTCCTCCAATGTACCCTACTGCCGTAAATTTCACTCCTTTTGTTTTGTTTAGTAAATCCTCAACATGCCAAAAACATCCAGCACCAAAAGTAGCTTTCATAAAATTATCATTACATTATAGAATTAAAAGGATTCTAAACTATTCAATTAAAATTATATCTTCTTGAATAAGATACTTGATAGAATTGATAAATTCTTGCTGAGAAATTAAATCAATAGACCACCAATGAGATGTATTTCTAAACCAATGAGGGATTTCATCAATAGAAGAAGCAGAATTGAGATTTGGAATCACCATTATCTTATTTTTTAACATAAAATCCAAGCCATTCATAAACTCATGATCAGAAATCTCACCAGCCGCCCAATTTTTAGCATATGTCTTTATCCAATCAGGAATATACGTAGAAAATCCCAATATGTCGTAAATCGTTTGTCCTGGAAATTGAGAGTCAAACCAAGATTTGTAATCAGATTCATTGTTGTATCTGTCAATATAGTATTGTGGAGAATTGTCAACAGAGGGGAAATTTTCAACATGTGTAGATTTGTATCCAACAACTTCATAAACAGTATAAAATTGGAATTGAGAGTCAAACCAAGATTTGTAATCAGATTCATTGTTGTATCTGTCAATATAGTATTGTGGAGAGGTATCTAAAGAAGGAAATCCCAAAATTCTCATTTTAGGATTCTCAATAAAAGAATCATTGGCGGAAGTGTTCGGCGTTAAAATGTTTGGTGTAGAAGTGTTGGGTGTAGAAGTGTTCGGTGTGAAAGTGGGAGAAATATACTCAGATGATTTTTTATATTCTATGAATTTTTCTAAATTTCCACCATAAGAAATTTTAATTGTATATTCACCATTTTCAGACCAGGTAGGTCCACCGGCATGGATTATTTTTGTAAAAGTTCCATCGCTATTTGGAATAATGCTGTCAACATGAGCCAAACCAGATCCGCTAGGAGTAATAATTTGAATAATGATAGAGAAAAGATCAGTGTCATAATCAACACTGCCAGAAATAATTATAGAATCATCAGTGCTGTACGATATTTTATCAGTAGTGAAATCACTAACACTTGCAAAAGAATTACTAAAAAAGAGCGGAAATAATATCAATAGTGAAACAAGTAATAGATTGGAATTCATGATTAAAGTCAATTTCCTGTACGTGTAATTAAAGAATTTGTCAGATTGTTCAATCAGACTTAATTAACATCGGTAAAAATTTCTACAACTTTTTTTGCCAAATTTTCAATATTTACAGATGGCTCTGCAGAGATTAACATTAGAATTTGTGTTATCGGGAATGGGAAACTTACTAAAACTGCCTTGTCACGTCTTGCAGCAATGTAATTTATTGGTCCCAGGCTTTCATCAAATTCTTTTCGTATAGATGCTTTTGAAACAAAATCAAAAAACGACTGTAATTTAGTCTCATCACCCTCATAAGGAACAAGGCCTTCCTTAAAACCACCAGCAATTAGTTTGCCATCTTTGTCTACTATTCCTGCAAAACGAATTTCAGATTCTTTTAACAATTTGGCACATTTTTCAGCATACAAAGGGGTATCAGTCATAATTATAATATAAAATATCAAAAATAAAAACCTAGCCAATTTCAAAAAGCAGAAAATATAGAATCAAAGTCAGATGTTTAATTCCAGATTGGCCACATAGTTTAAGGGATTTTTACATGAAATTAATAAGTAAAACTTTAAACATAAAATCATTGAAAAATCTTATTTTTTGGATCATGTTAATTGGATTAATATCAAGTTTCAGCCTTCAAAATAGTTACGCACATGATCCAGATTTTGAAATAAACACTTCAGAAGATATTTTAAAATTCTGTGAATTTTATTATGACGAATATGAATTACTAGGAGTTGAAAGTCTAACTCAACAGCACCCAAGTTATCCAAACATTAGAGCATGTGTAATTTTGTATAATCACATAGCATGGAACAGTACACATCAAGCAAGGGATCTAGTATTGTTATCTGAAATTGAAAAATATCTTGGAGATTCAAGTTACATCAAAGAAAGACATTTGGAGATTTCCAACATCATGCCAAGTTGGATTAAGAAAGATGCTCAATTATGGATAGATAATGTAAATAGTGATACAGATTTTGCATATGGAATTCGAACAATGATTCAAGCAGGAGTTATTTTTTCTGAAACCAAAGATAGAACATGTAATGAAAATAATTTATGTTTTGAAGAAAGGGATTTCATAAAATATTCACACATAGACAAATTCAAAAATGTTATCACCGTGAGACATGAAGTTTATTCTATAGATAATGATGAAATAATTTTAAAAATTGATGAGGCATCAAAAGAAGGAACAAGTACAAAACAAATGAATTTGAATTTTCAAGGGTTGATTAAATCAGAAAAGTGTTGTGAATTTTACGATTATGTAATACCAATGCCAATTGCATTAGGAGATGTAATTTCAAAAGATTTGAAAATTTTGAGCGAAACTACATACACAGTAGACAATCAAATTAGACCATCGTGGGTTGCAAGAGATTCATCAGGTCAAAATTTAAAAATTATCGATAAAGAGACAGGGCTTGTTTTTTCACATGAATTTCATGAAACTAAAGTATTAACCGTAGGAGACTATACAAAAATTACAGACACAAATTTTTTTGATGCAAAATACAATAATGAATCATACAACACAACAATACCAAAATGGTGGAAAATAACTACAAAGTGGTTACTGGAAGAAAAAATTTCTGAATCCGAATATTTGCAAGCCATGGAAAATTTAATCTCTCGAAATATACTAAAAGTTTAATCATAAATGACACTTTAACAACACATAATCAATGACTTTAGATTCAGATGCTTTTTTCATTTTTTGAATTGAATTAAATAGTAAAAATTCAACATATGAGGAATAATTTTTTAAAATAGATTTTCTCAATTTTATTCTATTTTCTAAATAATAATTTGCAAGTGGTTCATATACATTTGAACCAATTAGTTTTTCTTCAGAAATTGTAAAGCCGCAGGATAGAATTAAATTTTTTAGGAAATCTATACTGTAATGCTCAGAAGACCATGTAAATTTTAAGAGTCCTAATTTTTTAAATGATGAATTTCCCATAGTGATTGGAACCGCCATTACAAGTAATCCATCAGGTTTCAAAATTCTTTTAGATTCAGAAATAAAATCATAAAGAGGTTTGAAGTGTTGTGCAGATTCTAATGCCAAAACACGGTCAACGGAATTATTATCAAATGGTAATTTTGTAGAAGTGGAATTTAGAAATTCAATATTATCTTGATGTCCAGAAAAAATTAATTGTTTGAAATTGATATTAACGTCGTATAATTTGATTCCAGGAAAGAGATCCCTCCAAAATTCAGAAGGAGCAGACAATCCACTTCCCACATCAACAACAGTCACATCAGAAGATAACTCTGCCATATCTGCCAAAACCCTACAGAGGTTTTTTTGTGCAGAAATAGGTTCTAAATGATCTGGCGACCAAAGTCCAAAATTAAGCATTGTGCCACCTGTAGCTAATTGCATTACAGGAGATAAAGAGGTGTATAGGTTTACAACATCTTTTTCATTTCTTCGAAATGTCCACAAAAATAGATCAACGGGGTTTATCGTAAACAAAAATAATTCTAAGGTTGATTAAAGATCAGACTATTAATTTCTAAGGTAATCCGTCTGAATCATCAATACAGTGCTTGTGAACCCAGTTTTCATCTTTATCTTTTAAAATCTCTTTTCCAGGTTGAATTTTATCACCACATGAAGTGCATGATGTTGCAAATTTTGCTTTCATGTATAATCACCATTATCGAGAAATAAATCAACTATGTTGCAATTAGTGTTAACCAATGAGTAACATATTTTATTAATTTGAAATATCCAATCAATACATGAGTGATGAAAAATCTAGATCAGATTCAAAAATTACCCTTGCAAAATGGAGTGATAGATTTCTTGCATGGCTAATTGACTTCATCATTGTTTCAAGTATATCTACAACGATAATTTTTTTATCATTTGGGACGATATATTATGAATTTGATCAAGATGGATTATGGGCTGAAAATACACAATACATTCCAGTCAGCATATTGTTTTTTGTTTATTGGATGATTTTAGAATACAAGACAGGGCAAACCATTGGGAAAAAAATACTAAATTTGAAGGTTATAGATATCAAAGGTGGAAAGCCAAAATTGATAGGGGTTTTGTTGAGTAGTTTTGGCAAATCATTTCTATTACCAATTGATGTGGTTTTGGGATGGATGCTAACAAATGAAAAACGACAAAGGATTTTCAACAAATTAGGCGACACATTAACTGTAAAAATTAAAGATTACCCAGAGACATCAGATATCAAATACGTGAAAGACTAAGTTTTGTCATATTTTGTTGAATAATTACTTTGAAGAATTAAGCAACAGATCTATTAGTAACTGGAGATCATTTTCTTTAATGTCTGAAAACCGAAATGAGTGGTGGGTAGGATTACCAAAAGAGCTTCAAAAAGATATTGAATTAGAGGAATAAAAAATTCAAAGCAAATACTACCTATAGTGGCAAAGTAAAGGTGAATGTTGTAGGTTTGTTACTTACAGAAATAATACCACCGTGTTGTTCAACTATACTTTTGCAAATTACTAATCCCAATCCAGTTCCAGTCATTTTAGTTGTAAACATCGGTTCAAATATCTTTTCTAAATATTCAACGGGAATTCCAGGACCAGAATCAATAATTTTTACAGTCAAAAACTCAGAATCAGAAGAAAGAACCACATTAACTTCGCCATGTCCATCCAAAGACTGCACTGCATTATTGATCAAATTAGATAACACCCCCTCCATTTTTCGAGAATCACAATTGACTCTTACATTATTTTCAGGTAAATTAATAGCAACACCATAAGAAGATTTTACATGATTCATAGCTAATTTCAAAATACTCAAAAAAGAACTAGGTTTCTTTTTGATTTCACTAGTTCTTGCAAAATCTAAAACATCTTCAATAATTCTATCCATATCCAAAATAGAATTTTGCATTCTTAGCCACTTTTCTTTATCTTTAGAATCAAGTTTTGCCAAAATTTCAGGAGTTAGCATTTCAGCATAAGTGTGTATTATTGTTAATGGATTTCTTAAATCATGTGCAATTCTACTTGCCATTGTACCAATTGTTGCTAATCGTTCAGATTTTATTAATTCTGTACTTTTTTGCTCAACTTGATTAACCAAATCTTCATTTTGTTTGAGAAGTTGCTCCTGCATTTTTAAAAGCTTTTTTTCAAGTTCTTTTTCTTTTGAATTATTTTGAGCCATTATCGTATCATATTTGCCATTTGATATAATACAAGTTGAGGTGTGTTATTTTCAATAACAGAGTAAATAGTCGTGCATAGTTTTCACTAAGGTAGATTTCAAATAATTAAAAATGTATAGCTTACGCTAGGAGTAAATTATCAAATTAAAAATGCATATCTTACGCTATGAATGATTAAAAATGAAATCATCGTACAAGTCGTGTATGTGTTATATCCACTTGATGAATCGAAAATGATTCATCGCGCATAGTCTCTATGTAAGTGGCTGAACCGATGTGTTGGTCTATTAGTAAAGGCTGGCTCACCACTCGCCGAAGCTTGTGATCTACACCACCTTCCTATCAACGCAGTATTGGACTGCCGACCTTCATCTTACGAAAGAATAACTTGTCTCGGGATAGGATTCGTGCTTAGATGCTTTCAGCACTTAGCCTAAACGGCTTAGCTGCCCGGCCTGCCTTATCAGACAACCGGTAAACCAGTGGCCACGCTGCTCTGTTCCTCTCGTACTCGGAGCAACTTCCCCTCAGTTATTCGCGCTTCCATCAGGCAGAGACCGACCTGTCTCACGACGGTCTAAACCCAGCTCATGTTCCCTTTTAATTGGCGAGCAGCCACACCCTTGGCCCCTGCTGCAGGACCAGGATAGGAAAAGCCGACATCGAGGTACCAAACCGCGGGGTCGATAGGAGCTCTCGCCCGCGACGAGCCTGTTATCCCTGGGGTAATTTTTCTGTCACCTCCGGGCCCCAATAGTGGGCACACGAAGGATCGCTAAGCCAGACTTTCGTCTATGAATTCCGTGCGTTTGGAAATCCATTCAGTCGAGTTTTTGGCTTTGCCCTCTTCAACGGATTTCTGCCCCGTTTGAACTCAACTTTGGGCCCCTTTGATATCTTTTCAAAGGGGTGCCGCCCCAGCCGAACTGCCCACCTGCACGTGTCCCCAGTCTTCACTGGGTAAGTGATACTGCAAAAAGAGTCTGGTGTTACATCGTTGCTTCACTAACATCCCGGGGAATGTTAGGCATAGCTCCCAGATACCCTGTGCAATTCTTACTATATCACAAGCACAAGCTGCAGTAAAACTCCACGGGGTCTTCTCTCCCCGATGGAAGTTGATGGACTGTTCGTCCACCTTATGTGGCTTCACCGGGTTGTAGGCGGGGACAGTGGGGCTCTCGTTGTTCCATTCATGCGCGTCGGAACTTACCCTACAAGGCATTTGGCTACCTTAAGAGAGTCAGAGTTACTCCCGGCGTTAACCGGCCCTTAGCTCGGTTGAACCCAAGTTTTAGGTACCGGCACCGGCCAGGATTCAGCGACTATACAAATCCTTTCGGACTAGCAGTCGCCTGTGTTTTTATTAAACAGTCGGAACCCCCTTGTCATTGCAACCTGCGATCCCCATTCCTCATGAAGATTGCAGGCATCCCTTATACCTAAGCTACAGGACTAATTTGCCGAATTCCCTCGCCATACGGTATACCCGTAGCACCTTAGCTTTCTAAGCCAGCGCACCTGTGTCGGTTCTGGGTACGAACTTACATCTTACTAACTACACAATCTTTCATGGTCTCCTGGATTCAAGAAAACTTCGCTAACGCGAAGCCATTCCTACCTCGGGTGAGTTCTCGTCATTACGACACTCCTCCACCCTCGAATAGTTAGATACAACGATAGTTGTACAACCCCTATCCGGAAGCGAACCATATAGCTCAAACGCTTGATGTAAGGTACTAGAATATTAACTAGTTTCCCATTCGATGTACTCTGTTGAGGCACATCTTAGGATCGACTACCTCCAGGCTGATAACGCATTGCCTGGAAACCCTTGCGCTTGCGGTGGTATAGATTCTCACTATACTATGCTGTTACTACCACCAAGATCTGCAATAGAAATCGGTCCACAGGACGTCATCGCCCTGCTTCGACCCAATCACTACGCCAACCTACCACGAATCATCCACTGATGATTATCTAAAGTATCGGTATTTTGCTTTAGCCCCGTCCGTTTTTGAGGCATCCCCCCTCGGCAGGTAAGTTGTTACACACTTTTTAAAGGATAGCTGCTTCTGAGCTTACCTCCCTGCTGTCTTGGCGAGAACACGCTCTTTAGCTTGACACTTAGCAAAAATTTGGGGACCTTAACTTCAGTCTGGGTTAAACCCCTTTCGGCCGTGAGCCTTACGCCACACGAGCCCGTGTGCTTGCTTCTACGATGCGTATCCGTTCGGAGTTTGAATGGAGGGTGAGGGATTTCTCCCCCGCGCCCTTCTATCAGTGCTCTACCGGAAACGCTATCTCCACAAACCACGCCCTGCGAGACGCTTCGGTTGGAACTAGCGAGCGCCAGTCTAGATTGGTTTTTGACCCCTATTCCCAAGTCACAACAACGATTTGCACGTCAGAACGTCTTAAGACCTCCAGCGGGCTTTCGCCCGCCTTCATCTAGCTCAGGAATAGATCGACTGGCTTCTAGCCTAGCCGCCATGACTCAACGCACTTTCACACGCTTCTCCTGACTTCTTGCGAAGCTGCGAGAACTTGGTTTCCCTTCGCATACACCTTTACAGGTTTAAGCTTGCCATGACAGTTAGCTCCTTGGTCCGTGTTTCGAGACGGAACGCGTGACACTGATGATTTGAACATCAAATCTTCAAATCTATTGCTAGAATCTCTAATCTGAAAAAATCACCTTTCATGCCACGCACGTCTGTAAGTAATAGGTTTCATGCACTTTTCACCCCCCTTCCGGGGTACTTTTCAGCTTTCCCTCACGGTACTAGTCCACTATCGGTCTTGAGAAATATTTAGCCTCGGATGCTACTTTCACCCATATTCATTGCCCACTACCAAGGACAACTACTCGGGTATGAATAGGACTCTTCCCACTTCGCCTAAGGGGGTATCACCCTCTTTGCCAGAACTTTTCAGATCATTTCAGCTGTGTTCCAAGATTCCATATTATCATACCAAAACACCACATCTCCCGAAGGATTCAGTTTGGGCTCTTTCCTTTTCGTTCGCCACTACTTGGGAAATCTCAATTGATTTCTTTTCCACGTGGTACTAAGATGCTTCAATTCCCACGGTTCGACTTCCAATACTAGTGTACTGGAATGTGCATAAGCACAAGATTCTCATTCGGACATCTCGGGATCATAGGATGCGTGCGCCTACCCCGAGCTTATCGCAGCTTGCCACGTCCTTCATCTCTCCTCAAGCCTAGCAATCCACCTATTACCGTCTTTACACCGGTATATTCAGCCACATATTACACGACTATGCACGACGATCATTGCAAACCACCGGTAAGTGGTCCACTACATCCTTCATACACCACTTTCGTGATGCATTGCATCGATGATTTCAATGTGAAGATTATGTACACCCGTACACTTTCCATGTCTAAGGAGGTGATCCGACCGCAGGTTCCCCTACGGTCACCTTGTTACGACTTTTCCCTTGTCACGAACCCCAAGTTCGATAACGCCAATTAGACGTCACCTCGCTAAGAGCTCACTTCAATGAAACGACGGGCGGTGTGTGCAAGGAGCAGGGACGTATTCACCGCGCGATAATGACACGCAGTTACTAGGGATTCCATATTCGTGAGGGCGAGTTGCAGCCCTCAGTCATAACTGTGGTAACGTTTGAGGATTACCTCATCCTTTCGGATTCGAAACCCATTGTCGTTACCATTGCAGCCCGCGTGTGGCCCCAGAGTTTCGGGGCATACTGACCTGCCGTGGCCCCTTCCTTCCTCCGCATTAACTGCGGCGGTCCCGCTAATTCGCCCCACTACTCCTGAGAGTAATGGTGGCAACTAGAGGCAGGGATCTCGCTCGTTACCTGACTTAACAGGACATCTCACGGCACGAGCTGGCGACGGCCATGCACCACCTCTCAGCTTGTCTGGTAAAGTCTTCAGCTTGACCTTCATTCTGCTGTCTCTCCGGGTAAGATTTCTGGCGTTGACTCCAATTGAACCGCAGGCTTCACCCCTTGTGGTGCTCCCCCGCCAATTCCTTTAAGTTTCATACTTGCGTACGTACTTCCCAGGCGGCAAACTTAACGGCTTCCCTGCAGCACTGCATTGACCACAAGTCAATGCATCACTGAGTTTGCATAGTTTACAGCTGGGACTACCCGGGTATCTAATCCGGTTTGCTCCCCCAGCTTTCATCCCTCACCGTCGGACGTGTTCTGGTAGACCGCCTTCGCCACAGGTGGTCATCAAAAGATCAAAGGATTTTACCCCTTCCTTCCGAGTACCGTCTACCTCTCCCACTCCCTAGCTCTGCAGTATTCCCGGCAGCCTGTACGTTGAGCGTACAGATTTAACCGAAAACTTACAGAGCCGGCTACGGATGCTTTAGGCCCAATAATCATCCTGACCACTTGAGGTGCTGGTTTTACCGCGGCGGCTGACACCAGAACTTGCCCACCCCTTATTCGTTAGTGGTTCTAAGACTAACAAAAGATTCGTTTAGCACAAATCACTCGGATTAACCTTGTCGTGCTTTCGCACATTGCAAAGTTTTCTCGCCTGCTGCGCCCCATAGGGCCTGGGTCCGTGTCTCAGTACCCATCTCCGGGCTACTCCTCTCAGAGCCCGTACCTGTAATAGTCTTGGTGGGCCATTACCTCACCAACAAACTGATAGGCCGCAGTCCCATCCTACGGCGATAAATCATTTGGAACACAAACCATTCCAGGTATAGTGTTCTATCGGACATTATTCTCAGTTTCCCGAGGTTATTTCCGTCCATAGGTTAGGTTGACTACGCGTTACTGAGCCGTATGCCTTGTATTGCTACAATGACTCGCATGGCTTAGTATCAATCCGATAGCAGTCAGGTCCGGCAGGATCAACCGGATTCTGAAATATTTTTTGTATTTTGATTACTGAAGTACACATCATGTACTTTAATTTGGAATTGACGGATGCACATAATCTTCACATTTCAGATATTGATCTTGCAATCAAATCCTCATTCTTGTATGCGTAACTGGAGGCCCATGAATCATAAAGTGGCATCTTGCCATACTTCATCACGAGCGCCGCCTATTGCGTTACGTATGCAGAAGCCAACA
>JABMOR010000091.1 GCA_013203245.1 Candidatus Nitrosopumilus sp. | reverse complement strand
ATCAATATAGAAAGTTCTTGCATTACTCATTCCATAATAACGTGAATCTTCTGCAGAATGTGTTATGGTTCCTTTGAGATTAAACCCATCTAAACTATTCAAATCAAATACATAGAATCCACTCCAACGATTGTAATCTGGTGCAAACTTTTTGGCACTTGAAATTCCATCAAGACTTTTAGAATCTCCACTAACTGGAATTGACAAGACTCCACTTTTTTTATCAAAGAAGAATGCCTTGTGATTATTTAGCGCTTCTGAATAAGTTGAACTATCTCCAACTATGATATCATCTGTGACTTTTGGATTATTCACATCTGCTACATTAAACAATGCAATTTTGATTCCTAATTGTTGGACTCTGCCATTTTCAATTTCTTTAGTGTCTCTTCCAAATCCAATGACATGTTCCTCATCATATGGGTGCAAATAGTTTGAAAATCCTGGAATCTTCAACTCTCCTAGTATTTTTGGAGTATCTGAGGATAAATCAATTACAAAGAAAGGGTCAATTTGTTGGAATGTTACCAAGTATAGTCTGTCCCCCATGAATCGTGCAGAGAAAATACTCTCCTCGGGGGCAATTTCATCTAATCCTCCTACAATGTTTAGTTCTTCATCTAAGATGTAAACTGCATTTGAACGAACTGTTCCTTGATGTTGAATGTAATATTCTGTAGTTGTTGCAACTCTGAATCTATCTCCATTTTCATCCATGGAGAATTGATTTAGTAATCTGCCTGGCACTGAACCCTTGGCTACGTATTCGATTTTGTCCTCATCAATTGAAATTTTATGAATAATTGTTTTTCTAGTGTCTTCTTGGATTTTCATATCATATTCGTTTAATGCTTCTCTAATTTTTTCAAATAATTCTTCCTTGTCATTTTTATCCATTTGGTTGTAAGACTTTTGCATCAATTCTGAAATTTTCATCCACTGTGCTGATGAGCTAATTGAGGAATCATTTTTGATTGCTTTGATTTGTTCTTGAATGTTATTTGGTAATAATGGCACTACAACATCAAAGAATCTATCTTGTGATGAATTTTCATAGAATCCAAATGGCATATTTTGTTGATATGTCAAGTAAAAGTTATCTTTAGATACATAGAATGTGCCCGAATAGCCCATTAGAAATGATTCTGAATTTATTTTATCTCCGAAAATATCGATTGCTGTTAATGTGTTAAAGTTTGAAAACTGCTCTACATTATCAAAGTAAAATGCATCTGGTGTCATGATTCTAACTGAATCCTCCATTATTATTGGGAGTCTTGGATATTGATAGTCAATATTGCTATTTGTTACAAAATATGCATAGTCTCCAATCATTCGTGCATCCATAAAATTACCGTCAATAGAATAATTTTTTAGAATTGTAGGATGTTCTTTGTCTGATACATCTACAATTAATGCATGTGTAACAGAACTGTATGAACGTCTAGGAACAAAGTCATACTGTGGAATAATTTCATCATCACTTTGTCCATTGTAAAATATTACTAGTCTGTCATCATTTAGGAACATGTTCTGAATGTATTGTGATTCAATATCCAGTGCAATTTTTAAAATTAATTTTGCTGATTCTGCAGGATATGCATCGATGATTGAAAGTGTATTTTGTGATACAATGTACACATACTTTGAATCGTTTTTAAGATAATCTGGTTCATCTACATTTTCAACTTGAACATTTGTTGTTGAATATTCTGATCCTCCTGATTCTGTTTTAGATGTTCCATCTGAAGGCATAGGTGAAACTGATGGAACAGGAACTCCTGTAGATGCGGCACTATCAAACATTACACTTTCTTCAACTGCCATGGATTTCATCATTCTATTATCGTAGAAATTTCCTCCAAATGATGATGATGTTTCCAGAATATTTTTTAGCTCTTCCTGTGATGATATTTTTTTAACATTGTTTGTGCCTTCAAAATATTCAGAAACTGATTTGTCGATATAGATTATTTCAGTTTGAGGTGTTTGTGTAATTTGTGGTTGGTTATCAAATCCTATTGAAAACATTATTCCTGCTGTAACTATTACCGAAATGGCAATTACAATTGGTATTATTATTTTTGAGTTCATTTTTTTTCTTCACTTTGTCCGTTATTCATTTTTTTGAAAACTCGCATTTAGTGATTGCTATTATTTTGTAGTTAGGGATAAAAGGTTTAGTGAAACTCAAATTTCACCAAACAATTTACATATACTAGAATCAGTTAATGAACTCTATTGTCTGCTGATGAATTACCTAATGATGAATTAATTGAAAATATCAAAATTCTTACAACTGATGATGAAAAAATAAAGTCCTTTGGTGAAATATTTACTAGTGATTCTAGTCGTAAAATCCTTCAATTATTATTTAATGAAGAGTTGTCTGCTAATCAGATTGCTCAAAAAAGTGATGTATCTATTCAATTAGTCAAATACCATCTAAACAAACTACAAGATCTTGGTGTGGTGAAAATCTCCAAGATTGAAAAAAACTCAAAATCTCAAGACATGAAAATTTATTCTGCATCAAAATTCAGTCTTGTTATAGTTCCACCTAAACTATCAGAAAAAACTAAAGAAAGCAAGCTACTGGTTCGCTCGTTTAGACATATCTACAAAGTTGCAGGATTGGGAATTGCAACTGGATTTTCAGGATTATTTTCGTTATCTCAATTCCAAAACAAAACTATCTTTGTAGATACTTCTACTGGTAATTTTTCCCCCATTGAGAAATCTGCCAAGGCCATACAATCAACTCCAAGTGAAGAATCTATTCGTTCACTTCCTGCACCAATGATTGCAGATTCTGAATCTCAGGATATAACTCAACACAGTTTAGATGTTGCAGAAACTATGCTAAATTCTGAAATATCTACAAGTTCGGATTTGTTTTTACCTTTTGTAATGATTACTCTGTTTTTAGGTGCAATTACCGTATATTATTTATGGAAATTAAAAAAATCTAATTAATTTAATGTTATTTCGATTGCAACTCTTTTCTCTTTAGCTCTTTCTTCTCCAGGGTATTTTAGAATAGAAATTTTTTCATTTAGTTCTTGGTCTGTCACTAATTTTGCATTTCCTGTAAAGATAGTATCATTGTGCTGTATTTTGACTAGCGGGTTTACCAAGGCGTTTTGAAACCAGTCTCCATCTGGTCTGTGCCTTGAAAAGTAAATTTTTCCATTATAATTAACTGCACGGAGCATTACTTTGTGTTCTTGACCTGTTTTTCTTCCCTTTGTGATGAGAATTGGACGAAACAAACTTTCTTTAATTTCCATGCGTAATTTTTTTGCAGTCAAGTAATTTAACCCCATTGATAGAAATTTCTGATATTCGGTATGATAAGCAAATCTGTTGATTTGTTGACATGTCCATAAAACTTGAAGGCATGCCTGCCAATCTGGCTACTGCTGATACATTTACTGGAAAAAAAGTCATCGATAGGGAAGGAATTGAATATGGTAAAGTCAAACACATTCACATTAACCAAGACACACTAGCTGTAAACGGTGTGACTATCCATCAAGGATTCCGTAGAGATTATTTTCTATCTGAGGATTATATTGACAAGTTTTCTGAGGAAACCCTGCTTCTTAGCAGACCTCCTGTGAGAACTGGAATCCCGGTAACTGATATTGATAGACACAAAATTGGTAAAGTAAAACGATTGCATAAAAATTCAGAAACAAACGAATTGGAATCAATTGAAGTTACTGATGGTTTAATGCATTCTAAAATCCTATCCAAATCTGATATTTGGGGTGTAGGAGAAAAAGTCATTTTAAGAATGACTAAAGAAGAATTCAAAAAACTTGAATAATTTCTTTTAATTTTCTTTTTTCAAAATAACATTTTTTGGTTAATCTGATTTTTTAGAACAGACGGCACATACGGGAACTCCTTCTAGAACTGTTACTTCCACATTTGATGAGTGGCATTTTTGACATAATCCTTTCATATCTTTAATTCGTTAATTGGTCTTTAAATTTTT
>JABMOR010000090.1 GCA_013203245.1 Candidatus Nitrosopumilus sp. | reverse complement strand
CTGCGGAAAAAGAGAAGACTGTAATTGTGAGATGAGTCAAATTACAAGCACACCGTAATTTATTTTTGTAATTCTGATTCACGCATGATGAAAAATTAATTTTAAGCTAAAAACTGTGAAAAAACTTACTTTGAATTTGTAATAGTGATTTTGTCATTATGGCACATGTCAATAAAGGCATATGATATCAAAGCAAAAAAGAAAGTGTCAATGAATAATCCAAAACCACATCTTATGAAAAATGGATCATGGGCACTAAAGGGAACTAGCTCTGAGACGGGAATCAATCTATTCAAAATTGTCGGAAGACAAAAACCAACAATTGAACAGTCAAAATTTGAAACATTCAGAAATTTCTTTACCAGTAGAGAATGTGAATGTGAAAAACAATGCTAGTTTGACTTTTTTATTTAGCCTCGAATTCGGATATAATTTGCCAATAAAACAAAGACCGAGTTGTACTTTCTCATCAATTAGAAAGCATTAATTTGAATATACTTGAGATAAAATCATGTCTTTAGATATTACCTGGAAGAAGAACTTTTACGGCATATCCTGGGCTTATGAGAAAGACAGATTAGTTGTATCCATAGTTTTTGAGGACAAAAATGAGGCAATGACCATTGCCAAAGAGATTGAGGATTGGAGTGACAAATTTACCAGATTAACTATCATTGAGAAAGAAAATGATGAATTTGCAATTTGTTGCTACCAGGATCCTCAAATTTCAAAAAACAACAACCATCTAGGATTGTTTAGAACAGGGATGAGACAGAGTGGAGGGTATGAGCAGGCAAAGCCAATGATTGTAGAGAAACCACCACTGTTACAAATTGCATATGCTGCAGACGTCATAGATATGAGCACATATGAGCAGATTTCACGGTTGGTCCCAATGAGAAAATGTAGAATCATATCTGAGAAAGACTTGAAGAGACAGGAATACTATTACGAGAAAACTGCAAACTCTCAAAATTAAAAGGTGAGATTCAAAAATTCTAGGATTGAATCATCACCAGTATGGTCGGGTAACAATCATTATTGAATTTCAATATAAGACATTACTACTCTTTTGTACTGAGAAATTATACTGAGAAATCGTTCATCGTCGTTAAATAGAAATTGCTCTAAAGGTACAATATGCAAGATAACAATAATCAACAAAATTGGGAAGAGGTAATCGGTCTTTCCTGGTTAATATCAGATGAATAAAATGTCCGGTAATCTCTGTAGCCCTAATTGTTGGTGTAAAATGGAAGAATCCAGTAACACTGACGAATTGCTTTAGAATCATCTAAAGTGTTTATTTTTTAATTCACAATACCCATAAAGTAAAATTTTTGTTTTGGAAAGAGTAATTACTTCATAATTTAATAAAATTTCAAGCATTGTCGATGATTGAACACACAAAAGAATGCAAGTATAGAATGAACAATGATATGCCACATTTCAATTGCACATGCCAATGTCACAAAATCATAATGGCTGAATCATCTAAACTACAATCAAGGACTTTTTGATTCAGGTTCAAAACTATCAATTATCTCAGTTATACTGGCAAGTAGTGTCTTTTTAATTTCTGCTTGACTCATCCCAGATTTGTGCATTAGTTTCATCTGGTCCATTATTGAAAAATGCACCCTACCTTGAAGATAATCAACAATGCCAAATCCTTTCTTTGGAAATTCTGTCACAAATACATCAGGTTCTGAAGATTCATCAGTATCACTCATGGTATTATTTCAAAAAAACTAGTTATAAAATTTCCAAATTATTCATCATATCACATACAATACAGGAAATTCTTAAATTTGTTATTCGTGTATAGTTAATGTGGCAACTAGAGATGATCTAAAAGATGACATCATCAGGGTAACTGAAGAACAGCAAAAATTAATGGAGTTAAGAAAATCATTCTTAGGCTCTAAAAATAATGATGATCAAATGAATGCATTTAGATTAACAACTCAAATAATGAAATATGAAGATTTTATTCGAGATACTGAAAAACAGCTTAGAACCATGGATTAATCATCAATTTAACTGCAAATATTCTTTAAACCAAACAAAAAGTAAAACTCATGACAGAATTTGTCCACAAGCCATATGACAAAATCTATGTCCGCGATATGATAAAGCTAAGTCTAGACGATCTTATCGGTATGATGTCATCTCTAGAAACAGCAAGTGCGTATTGGATTGATGGCGTATTATTTGCAAGCTTTGCAATGACCGAATCCGAAGAACTGGCAAAAAAAGAGATGCAAAATGAAATGTTTCTAGATAAAATAATTTTTGCAGTATATGAAAAACATACAAAGACAGTAAAATCATCTACTAACTTAGAAATTGGAGTCTTAAACATGCAAAAAAGTAAACTCTACCAAGATTTGATTGCCTGGCTTAAAACCCAACCAATTTGGAATGAATAAAAAAATTAAGATTGAGTCCATGAAAGATAACCGCCTTCCAAAGTAATTGCATTAAATCCCTCTTTTACTAGTTCATCAGCTGCAATATTTCCTCTGTAACCGGTTCCACAATAGGTGCAGATTTTCTTATCCCTAAGGTCTTCAATCTGTTTTTTCTTTGCATTTCTAATGCTTAATCCCAAAGGCATGTGAACAGAGGCTTCAATTTTTCCACCATCTATCTCATCTAACTCTCGGACATCAATGATTACAAAATCATTTTTTTGTGACATTAGTTCTTTTGCAGTAATTGTATCTGCCATGAAGGATGTTATTTACAGTCTAATTTATTTCTGTGTTATTTAATTTACAATAGACGTATGATTGATTCTATTCATTATACAATCTAAATGAATTTGTTCTTCAGTAACATATCCACACTCATGACAATAGAATTGGTTTTCTTTGTTACAAATGTCACACTTTTTGTTTACTTCCAATCCGTTACCGCATCGTCTGCATAAATCTTCTTTCATGGACTAGAATACACACTGCCGGATTTAAACACTATGGAAATTAGAGACGCCTAATTAGCTTGTTCTAACTTTTAACTTTCATAGTTCTAACTAATTTACGCATAAGGTTTTCCCAAAGTTTGAATTATTTACAAATTAATAAAATTAATTTTTGAGAACTAAATTTTCAAGGGATAATCCATAGTAGGAATTATCTCCAGCAGTTATTTTTGCAAGCAATTCTTTTTTCAACATCTGAATTTCTTTTTCACTCATAATGATATTGTATAAAATATTCTGTGAGATAATCTTCTCTTTTCAAGTATTGCAAAGTAATAGCTCATAATGAATCAATTTTTTGATAAATTAGGCAGATAGGTAGGAAAATTATGATAAAATGCAAGTATCAACCCTGAAAATTAAGATTGGGCTAATATGTAATGATTTGAGATTCATCACATGTCTAAAGAATCAGAAAAAGAATTAAAAAAACTAGATCAGGAAGAAATGAAAGAAGAATCACATCAGCTAGAACTGAAAGAAGGATATGTGCAAGATGAAAAATATGATGAATCCGAAGAGTAGATTCTAAATTTATCAATAAGCTTAAGTTCACATAAAATTTAAAAAATTATTGAGTCTTGATCCAAACTACAAAGCCACATTTGTAATCCTAAACGACATAGAATCACACGGATTAGTCCAATTCAACAAGGCATATCATGATGAAGAATTTTTTAAAAATTTCATACAATTCAAAAGAGCATTTTCACATTCAATCAGTGAACTAGTAAGTAAACTAGATTCATTTCAAACAAGACAAGAAGAAACAGTAATCTTTACAATTTATTCAGAATTATCATTCATAAATTCTCATTTAGACGTGATTAAAAAATTTCTAAAAACTATCATCAACCCTTTAAAAATCAAAGATGGGTTTGATGAAAACACCACACTAGAAGAAATGCTAAAAAGAATTTGTAACAAGATGCAATATCCAGAAAAATTGAAAAATTCAATCAAAGGGTTGTTTTTAGAGAATTTCAGACATGCCATTACACATCAACAATTTTTAATTCAAAAAAATGGTCAGATTGTAATTTATCCAAAGGATGAAAATAAAAAACAGATTCTAAACATTAAAAATTTGGCCGATAGTGCTTTACAAGTTACAGAAATACTAGATGCAATGATAGATTGGTCAAATGGAACTATAAGAAAACCAGATAAAAAATCAGAAATGCTAGATGGGGTAGTAAGTGATTTGACAAAACAAGTTCAAGAATTAGATAAGAAATTAGACAGACTGGCGTAAGGAATCTATTGTAAGTTATTCAGATAGTATTTCTCAACTCGAGCCATCATAGGTTCCACATAGTCATCACATGTTTTGATAAATTCCTGTCGAGTGTTTTTCTCACTACTAACTAGAATTACCACCTGGTTGATTTTCTGACCAGTTACCTCCTCAAACATTTTAGCATAGCAGGTAGTTTGCAGGTAATACTCGTACATGTAATCATCAATCTGTGGTTTTCGCTTGGTCTTGTAATCAATTATTGATAATTCTCCATTATACTCTGCAATCAAATCACTAGTTCCTGCAACCTGTAGTTTATCAGAATACATCCTCTGCTCTATACATGTAACATCTGAAATATTCTCAAGGAAAGGTTTCAGATTATTAAAATGTGCTATAGGTAACAAATCAAATTCTTCCAGATCCAAACTATTGGCCAAATAATCTTCTATAATTTTGTGTGATTGTGTTCCTATATTTTGTGCTTGTTTTGTTATGTATTCATGAGCTGGTTCGTTTTCCTTCCAGATTTGTAATCCATTTTTTTTGTGTTCAGGGGCAGTTGCAGAAAGAATTGTACTGATTGAAGGATAAATTTTGTCAAATTTGGTCTGATACCAATGTCCATCATCCCTATCCAAAAGTACTGGTTCTCTAGCCTTTAACATGGGTGTAAAATTTGCCACAGGAAAATTCAGATGAAGTAGTTATTGAATGATTTGGACATTATATCATTTTTTTAAATTTATCAAACTCTGATCTTGTTTTTACAAATTGATCCGTTACAATTTTTCTTAATGAGAATAGATTCTCCATAGAATCATTAACGATATGAATTGATTCATCAAAAATCACAGTATCAATAAACTCCTCATCAGGATATACAGTGTATTCAAAGAATTCAGTATCAGTTTGAATCTTTAATTTGAATCCCATTAGCAATCCCAAATCATCATGTTTATTCAAAAATCCCATCAGGCTGGCCCTCAAGGAAGGATCATTTGGCAGGGAGACATACCTAGAATCATTTTGATTGTCAAGGATGCATGCCACAGGATTTCCATTTATGTGTAAAACCTTAGAATTGTGAGTTAGAACAAATTCATCCGGATCGGGCATTTTATCTAAAGGCATGATCAGAATGTAGATAATTTCATTAAATAAGTTGGGCTAGAGTTTATAGTTTAAAATCTAATCTTTAGATTCGTCATACTTTTCATCAGATTCGTAATTTTCTTTAAGATCA
The DNA here is from genome assembly GCA_013203245.1 of Candidatus Nitrosopumilus sp. Lineage (GTDB taxonomy): Archaea > Thermoproteota > Nitrososphaeria > Nitrososphaerales > Nitrosopumilaceae > Nitrosopumilus. The sequence goes on along the minus strand of JABMOR010000090.1, from coordinate 12,353 downwards.
AGCTCATGTTGTTCTTCTTTCATCTCCTCTTGTTCAGAGGCTATATTTTCAGATTTTTTTGCATCACTTTCAGATTCGTTTGCCTTGTCTCTAACCTTTTTCATAATACAGAATTTGCTTAGAATTTTTTTCAATCCCATAATTAAGATATACAAAAAAGTGTCTTAAGTGTGTTGTTTAGAATCAAACTATCTGAAAATTAAGCATCCCAAGAATTGGTGTTCGTTCTTTTGAATTTACCTTTATCTCGTTTGGAATGTTTTGCTTTATAATTTAGCAAAAATATACCGCTGACAAAACCAATACCAGTAATTACTAAAAGTGGAATAATTGCCTCTCCGGGCAAACTATCCAATCGTATAGCAATAACTCCAATAATGGCAGAAGCAATTATCAAAGCTAATCCCGTACGCCGATTATTCAATACAATTTCAATGAATCTATGAACTTAAGCGTATAGTTTAGAATCTCTTTCTAATTACAAATCAGTACTCAATGTTTTCAATGCAAAATTCCCACACTTTGGACACCGATGTTTTTTCAATAATTCTGCATGAGTTTGTATAGACTTTTTAAAATACGTAATGTGTTCCCCACAATCTCCACATACACCAGGTATGTCTCCTTTCGGAATCATGTCTTTCTAAATTCTGTGTTAACTTAAGCGTGTTGGAGTTGTTTGTTGGAGAATTATTATTCTAAATTTCCTTATTTTTAGATGTGGACTTGACAGGTAAGTAGTACCCATCTAGCCCACAAAGAACAATATTTCTAAAGAGATAAAAATCATTTAAGGAATTCAGAATCTAAGGGAAAATAGGAGTAATCAGAGGTCTAATAATTTTTGTTCTAATTGTTCCATTTGTTCATCACCACATTGTTCTGCACTCTCAAGGGTGCAAAATTCCCTTACTTCATCAAATGCATCAAGACATGATTGTAATTCTTCAGGATTAAGGTTATCTTCACTACACGCAATCATCATTGCCTCATAGTTTATTGCAAATTGTTCTAATACCCATTTTTGAGTATCCATACTTTCCAAGATATCAAAATCAGTCACACTCGTTCCAAAATAAATAATCCCGACAAGTATAGGGATAATCAGAAGAAATTTTAATTTAGATTTTACCAACATTGACATAATATTGTAACCAATTAGAAAGAATATATCTATGATCTTAAGTGTATTGGAGTTTAGAAATTAATTATTTACCCAATCCAAATACTCTTTTGAATCTGCTTTTCTTGTCTGAAATAACAGGATCTCCAAAGTCTTTCTCAGGATTTGCAAACATTTGGATAAATTCATCATAGTTTTTTGGAGGTATTGTTCTATCCATGACCATCGTAGATTTTGGAGTTAGAAATGCCACTCTTTGATTAACTGTATCTTCAATAAAATCAGATTTGGCACACCCTAAACTGGATAAATACAATACATCAACTTTGACATCGTTGTATTCTCTATGTATCATTTTACAAAGTTCGTTTAGATACATTGAATTTTCTTTATTGTGGTATAATGTTTCAATTATTTCAAATAGATTGATTCCTATAATTTTAGGATGATTGGCAGTCAATGAATAATGTGAGAATATTGTCAATATAGGAATATTGATTCTTAAAAAAAAGATTTTTCTAATTCCAACAACAACTATTCTTAAAATTCCAACATCAATCTATAAAGAATAATTTTATCTAGTTTGATTTTTTTCTAATTTTTGTTTTACATTAACCGTGGAGAGTATTTTATCAGTCAACTTGTCAAACTGTGATGCAAAATACAATGCATTAGAATATACCATTATATCATTACGTTAAACAAATACAATAGTGTATTCTGTAAATTCTTTACATTTGTTTGTTTTTTCTTCAAAAATGATCAGAAAAACAAAAAATTTAGAATCCCAATGTGTTTAACGTTAAAAGAACCACAAAGATAATTCCTGCAACTAGAATAACGCCCTTGAAAAGAGTTTTCAATAATGATTAGAAAATTATGTGAACTTAAGCGTATTGAAGATTATCTGAAATTAGGTCAATTTTCAGGTAACAAATGAAAAATTAATGGGGAGTTTTTTGATCTTGTTCGTTCATTAATGGTAATTTAATCTAAAATTTTATTCATGAAATTTTGTTCTAACTGTGATTCTAGGCTTGTTCAAAGCTATGAGGATGTAGGTGGCCCGTGGGTTTGCCCAAAATGTAATCCTGAAAAAATTCTGGTGAAAATGCCAACTTATGGTGTAAACTATTCAGGAAAAACAAAACAATGCTCCAAAGGATGTGGTGCAGAGATTTACTGGGATGAAGGATTCAAGTCAGACAGTGGGAAGTTCATCCCCATTGATTCAAGAACAGATGAGCCTCACAGATGTGAAGGTCCAACTGAATCAGGAATGTCATACTATCCAGATGAAATTAAAAAATATGCAAAAGTAAAACCAAAAGAACAAGAAAATAAAATTCCATTACCTCAAAGTATGTTATACGATATTTCTAAAATTCCAAAATCATTAATTGACAATGATCCAATAATGCGAGAAATTATTCAAGGGCATAAGGAAGAGTCACTGGCACTAATTCATTATGAAAGATTAATCGCACCAGAATCTGAAAAAATTCCAATTGAAACTCTAAAGGATGTACTATCAGAAAACATCATCAAAGGTTTAAAAAAATATGGATTTACAGGATTATTACCATTTCAAGAAGAATCAATTAGAGCAATTCTAAAGGGGGATAATTCCATTATTTCAGCACCCACAGGCTCTGGAAAAACAGAAGCATTTGTAATTCCAATTTTACAGAAAATTTCAGAGAATCCAACTCTAGGAGTTTTCACATTACTTGTGTATCCACTTAATGCCCTAATTGATGACCAGGTATCCAAAATCTCAGATCTGATTCAAAAGTGCAAACTAGCAGACAAAATGACAGTATATTCCATCCACGGAGGCCAGAGTACAGATTACAAAGACATGATAATCTCCGACGCAAGTCAGAAATCATTAATCATTGCAACCAATTTTGATTTTATCAACTATCATCTAATTTTACAAGACAAAAAATGGAATGAATTATTCAAAAATGCAAAAATTATAGTAATGGATGAAGCACATTCCTATACCAGTTTTCATGGTTCTAACGTGTATCAGGTTCTTAAAAGAATGAAAAGATACATGGGTAAAGTTCAGTTTGTAGGATCGTCAGCCACTCTAGATAATTCAAAAGAATTTTTTTCAAATATGTTTGATTTACCTGAAGATTCATTCACATACATCAAAAGTAAATTTAGACGAAAACAAAATATGCACATGTTTTTCATAATGCCTAGAAAATTCAAACAAAGAACCACGATGGAGATGCTCGCATCAATTTGTTACAAAAATAATTCAACACAGTTAGTGTTTAGTAACTCCCACAATGATGCAGAGTTTCTTGCATCAAACGTTGAAGAAGCAAACAGTGGGATTAGAATTCAAATTCATAGAGGTGGCTTAGATCAAAGAGATAGGAAACTTTACGAATCTCAAATGAAATCAGGAGAACTGGATGTTTTATCATGTACGCCGACATTGGAGCTTGGAATAGACATTGGGCATGTCGATGTAGTGATTTCTGCATTTAAAAACGAGCTTGATTCTTTTATTCAAAGAATAGGTCGAGCTGGAAGAATGGGCCAGAAATCTTATGCCATCTGTGTTTTTGATCCAGATGATGCAGCATGCCATTACTTTGCACGTCACATGAAGGAATATCTCTCACAAGACCATGTCATTTCAATTAACAAGGAAAATCCAATGATATCAGAGAAACACGATGAATCAGTGGAGATTGAAGAACAAGCTGCAGATGAATCAGATAAATCACAATTCTTTGATTTTGCAAATAGTGTCAACTTACGAGGAGCCTCAGGGGAAATTGAGATATACTATAATTCAAGAAAAATTGGAACTCGTGGAGTTCCTGTAGGATATTATCAGTTGCATCAAAAGGCAATATATCATTTCAATAAGCAAAATTATGAAGTAAATTCGCTGATAAAATCGCAGAACGGTGCAAGGGCATATCTGATAAGATCAAATGAGAAAGGGAAAAGGACGATGCCAATTGTAAAAACGTCAATTATTCAGACATCAGAAGGCAAAGCAATTCACAGAGATATTGATGTAAAATCTAAAAAAATATCATTGCGTTATGGGGTAATTTCACTTGACAGAACCATTACAGGCTACATGAAAGGGAATTACAATGAATCATTAGACAAATTCACAATGCATAATGGAGGTAACATGTCAGGGTGGAGAAATTTCCATTGGAAATCAAAGCATTCAGCAGTAAGCATAACACTCCCACAAGAATTCATATCAAAAGCAATTTCAGATTCTAAGAGTCCAATAGTCAACGACCCCAAAGTTCACACCATATCACATGTATTGGTCAACGCAGGTAAGATTCGGACAAAAGCTGAATCAAGTGACATTGACGTGTATTATGAAAAAGGAATAATTTACATTTTTGATAATTCCTCAGACGGATTTAATGGGTGCAGTAAAATCATTTATGATGAGTTTGAAAAAGTCCTCAATACAGGATATACATTAGTAAATGATTGTGATTGCCCAACGGATAAAAAACAAAAAGAAGAAGAAAAGAATTGGGGAGGATGTCCAAAATGTACGTTTACCACAAATTATTGTCAAACAAAAAATAAAGAATTATCTAAAGACGGGGCAAAGGAATTTTTTTCTATTTTTAAATTATCTTGATAAAAAGACAGTTTTCATTAGATCAATGAAGTTGTTTTTGAAAAATTTACTTTGGATAAAGTATCTTTCATTAATTGAAGTTCAGTTAATCTATTTAATTCAGTACCAATCAACACATCAAGGGCATCAACATATCCAATTGCTAAAAATTTTGTAGGTTTGGCAAAAATCATGTTTACCATTTTTTTCTTTTCTAATGAATTCAATAAGCGATAAGTTTCAGTTCTGTAAATTTTTAGATCCTTACCAATCTCATTTGCAGGCTTTGGTCCATTTTTCACAAGGTGAAGATATATTTTTAATTCATTTTGCGTTAACGCAAATTTGTTGAGAATCTCTGGAAGGGATTTCGAAACTTCAACTAATGCCATACACATGATACTTTGAATTTTATCATAAAGTTGTGTATAATTCAGATGTGACACGTTCGAATACAAAGAATTAATCATCTAAAAAATTCTCAAAAATCATAATCAATCACATAGAATATCTCGACTTTTCACGACTATTTTTGATAATAAATAGATGAATTTACAAAATTATTTCAAAAATGCTACAGCTTTGACAATGTCGGTTTTACTAATTATTCCAATAATGCTATCATGGCTAGATAAAACTCCCGCACCGTTGATATTTTTCTCCAATAGTAATCGGCCTGCTTTTGCCAAATCTTCATCATAATCTACAGAAACAACACTTTTGCTCATCACATCACTTACTTTGACGCTTCCACCAAAACCAGATTCTGAGATAAATCCTTTTCTTGGAAATATTATAGATATTACTGGATCAGTATTATCAAGAACATCATCGTAATTTCCTTGTTTTAGTGCTAATTCAAATAAATCACGAAATGTAACGATACCAACAGGGAGTTCATCATGATTCCGAAGTATCACTCTAGAAATACCATCATCAATCATTTTCAATACTACTTTGTATAATGGAGCATCAGAATATTGCCAAGCATAATATGGAGACATGTATTCTCCAACAATTTTTTCACCCGGATGAGTTTTAGTGAAATATCTTACAAGATCAGTCTTAGTTAAAATTCCGACAACCTCATCATTTGCAGTTACTATCAAAGAGCCAATTGAATTTCTCATCATCAATTCGGCACATTTGTCAAGCCCAGTTTTCTCATCAATAGTTATCATTGTTTTCATAATTTCAGATAACGGAATTTCGTCTAGTTTTCTTTCAGATGTATCCATAAAGAGAAAAACACCTAAATCTTTTTCAGAGACAAGACCAGTAATTTTATTATTTTCAGTTACCAGTAATCGGCTTTTTTTCTCATCAATTATTTTTTTTAAAACATCAGCCAAGCTAGAGTCACGCTTAATGGTTCTAGGTGAATTCATGTAGTCTTTAGCAGATTTCATAACATTATAAAATTTATCAGTTATAAAAAATACCAGTTAATTACCAAGAATGAAAATTGAATTCAACAATCATTTGATTGTAATGAATAATGAACATCACAAAATAAAACAATACCGTTAGGGAGTGTTTTAGCAGTTATGCTATGACCATCTTGTAGGCCTTTTCCACAAACATAACACTCTACCTTACTAACTGAAGTTAAAACAGTTTGAGATTTTAAAATCTGCATATCGCGTATGATTGTTTGATTTGCCCCCCGCATTATGAGGATATTACGATCAACTAGACTATAAAGGTACCGTACTATACCGTAATAATTCCATGCCTGAAAATAAACAAGATAAGACAAGAATGATCATAGTTGAATTTACTCATCAATTTAAATAATAAACCATCAGAATTTTGTTTATGGGTGGACACCTTTGGAAATGCTCAAGCAAAAGTAATACCCCTAGATTTATCTGAAAATCAATTTCAAATTTATAATAAAATTTCAAGAAACTATTCTCATTCATTTCTCTTTGAATCCCTAACTGGTCCTGAAGTTCTAGCAGAGACATCAGTGATGGGTTTTGACCCCAAAATAATTCTCAAGGGATATTCAGATAAAGTAGAAATTATTGAAAATGGAAAAACAACAACTATCCAAACTACAGAACCATTCATAGAATTAAAGAAATTATTAGGAAAATCAAATGATCAAAGTTATCGATATCTTGGAGGAGCAGTAGGAGTAGTAAACTATGATGCAATAAGATTAGTAGAAGGTATTGCAGATACTCATAATTCACCACAGCCGTTAATGGAATTTGGGATTTATGATGACGGCATATTATATGATAAAATACATGAAAAATTATTCTACTTTTACCATGATGAGAATAGATTTGACAAATTAGTAATGGGGGAAGACTCCTTTGGAGAATTCCACTCAAGTGATGTCATACCAAATATGGATGAATCAAAATATTCAGAAATTGTAAACAAGGCAAAAAAATACATTCATGACGGAGATGTTTTCCAAGTAGTGTTATCTAGAAAATTTGCATTTGACACAAATGGGGATAATCTAACATTATACAAAACACTGAGAAAATTAAATCCTTCACCATACATGTATCATCTAAAGCAAGGCAATAAAACAATCATTGGTGCATCGCCGGAAATGCTAGTTAGAATTACTAATGATAAAGTAGAGACATTCCCAATTGCAGGAACTAGAAAAATTACAGATGATGAAGAGAAAAACAAGGCGTTATCTGAAGAATTAATTCACGATGAAAAAGAATTAGCAGAGCATACAATGCTTGTAGATTTAGGTAGAAATGATATTGGAAAGGTTTGCAAATACGGTTCAGTTCATCCAGAATCATTAATGGAAATAAAGCGATTCAGTCATGTTCAGCACATTGTAAGTCATGTTGTAGGTAATTTGGCGCCTGAAAATGACATGTTTGATGCATTTCAGGCAGTATTTCCTGCAGGGACAGTATCAGGAGCACCAAAAGTTAGAGCAATGGAGATTATCGATGAATTAGAAACAGAAGCAAGAGGACCATACGCCGGAGCAGTAGGCTATTTCTCATACAATGGGTGCTGTGACTTTGCAATTGCAATCAGAAGTATATTCATTGAAAATGACAAAGGCTTTGTCCAATCAGGTGCAGGTATAGTATCAGACTCTGTTGCAGCAAATGAATTCAAAGAAACAGAACACAAAGCTGGCGCCATGCTTCAAGCATTAAAGGAGGCATCTAATTGAAATTTTTAATAATTGATAATTATGATTCATTCGTGTATAACATTGCACAATACCTAGGAGAACTAGGAGTAGAGTGTGACGTAATTAGAAATGACAAAATCACATTGCAGCAAATTAAAGAAAAAAAGTATGACGCCATAATAATTTCACCAGGTCCTGGAACTCCAGAAGATAAAAAATACTTTGGGGTTTGCTCAGAAGTCATAAAAGACATCGGACCTCACACACCAATTCTAGGAGTATGCCTAGGACATCAAGGGATCATTCATGCATTTGGAGGTAAAGTCACTAATGCAGGTTGTGTAAGACATGGAAAGACGAGTCCTGTCAATCATAGTAATTCAAAATTATTCACAGATGTAAAAAATCCATTTAGAGCAACAAGATATCATAGCTTGGTTGGAGATAAAACCATAATTCCAGAGGTGTTACAAGTTACTGCAACTGCATCAGATGATGGGGAAATCATGGCAATTGAACATAAAGAATATCTAATTCAAGGAGTGCAATTCCATCCAGAATCAATAATGACAGAAGATGGGAAAAAAATTCTCAGTAATTTTATCAAACAAGTAAAGGATAGAAAAAAATGATTTCAGATTTTATTACTAAATTACAAGAAAAGACAGATCTCACATATGATGAGATGAATCAAGTCATGACAGATATCCTATCAGGCAAAACAAACGATATACAAAATGTGGATTTTCTATCATATCTAGCAGAGAAAGGGGAGACAGATGATGAATTACTCGGGATGCTTGACAAAATGCAGGAATTTTCACTCAAAGTTGAGGCTAAAAATCATGGAACAGTCATAGACATGTGTGGTACTGGAGGGGACAAACTCCAGACATTCAATATTTCCACCACAGCGTCATTTGTGGTGGCAGCAGCTGGTGGAATCGTTGCAAAACATGGAAACCGTTCAAGTTCAGGAGTTTCAGGAAGTGCAGATATTTTTGAATATTTTGGATATGATTTGAATTCAGAGCCAAACAAAATTGCAGACATTTTACAAAAACACAATATTTGTTTTATGTTTGCACAAAAGTTTCATCCTGCAATGAAACATGTATCAGCAGCTAGAAAACAATTAGGAAAAAGAACCGCATTTAATCTACTAGGTCCAATATCAAATCCAGCTGGAGTAAAAAACCAACTAGTAGGGGTTTTCTCTACAGAGTATTTGGATAGGTTACCATTAATTCTCAAAAGAAAGGGGGCAGAAAATATTATGACTGTTCGCTCAGATGACGGTATGGATGAATTCTCCACTAGTGCAGTTAATCGCATATGCATATTAAAAAATGATAAAGTGTTAATGAATGCAATTGACCCCGAAGTAGTAGGTTTGCATAAATCGTCTTTAGAAGACATTCAAATCAAAACTAAAGAAGAGGCCATAACATCATTTGTAAAAGTATTAAACAATACAGCAAACCAGGCAATGATTGAAACTACTGCACTAAATGCAGCTGGTGGATTAATAGTTGCAAACATTTCTAAAAACTTTGAAGAAGCTGTAGAATTGGCATTAAACACAATAAAAAGTGGAAAAGCATTTTCAGTGTTAGAGAAATTTATACAAGATACAGGAGACATATCAAAATTAAAGGAGATCAATGATGGCTGAAAATATTTTACGAAAACTTGTGAATAATTCACAGATGGCAATTGATGATGGAGTTTATGAAGTTGAAGCTGATTTGCAAAAATCAACCAAAGATTTCATCCAAATAATTAACACAAACCCACATGCCACACTACTAACTGAGATAAAATTTTCATCACCATCTCTAGGTAAAATCAAGACATTGACAGATCCTGCAAGTATAGCAAAACAAATGATTGCAGGAGGATCAAAAGCACTATCAGTTTTGACTCAACCACACCTATTTCAGGGCTCACCAGAGTATTTCATGAAGGTAAGAGAGGCAGTGGATGTGCCAATGCTCATGAAAGACATCATGATTGATAAAATTCAAATTGATGCTGCAAAAAAGATGGGGGCAGATTACATGTTAGTCATACAATCATTGTTTGATCAAAAATTCCTCTCAGATATTGATGAATTCATTGATTACGGTCACAAACAAGGATTACAGATTTTGTTAGAGGTGCATACAAAACAAGAACTCCAAAATGCATTAAACACAAAAGCAGATTTAATTGGAATTAACAACAGGAATCTAGATACATTGGAAATTGATCTTAAAACTACTGAAAATATTCTTTTAGGAATAGAGAAATCAAGACCAATACTATCTGAAAGTGGAATTAATACACCGGAGGATATTCAATATCTAAAAAAGTGTGGTGCAGATGCATTTTTGATAGGTTCAAGCATAATGAAAAGTGACAACATTGAAGAACAAGTAAAAAAATTGGTGAATGCATATTGAAATATCCTAAAAATGGCAGATTTGGAGAATTTGGTGGAAAGTATATTCCAGAAACACTAGTTCCTGCAATTGAAGAACTAGAAGAAAATTATCTTAAATTTAAAAACGATAAAGGATTTAAAAAAGAATTAGACTATTATCTCAAAGTCTATGCCGGAAGACCCACACCACTATACTATGCAAAAAATTTATCAGAAAAATTAGGCGGGGGTAAAATCTATCTTAAACGAGAAGATCTACTTCATGGAGGAGCTCACAAAATAAACAATACTCTAGGCCAAGCATTACTTGCAAAAAAAATGAATAAAAAAAGGATCATCGCAGAAACAGGTGCAGGGCAACACGGAGTTGCAACTGCAATGGCATGTGCAGCATTAGGAATGAAGGCTGAAGTGTACATGGGATATAGAGATACGATAAGACAAAAACAAAATGTACTTCGAATGAATATGCTTGGATGTAAAGTTCATCCAGTTAAATCAGGCTCTAAAACACTCAAAGACGCAATTAATGAGGCAATTCGTGACTGGATTACAAATGTAGAGAACACCTATTATTTGTTAGGATCTGCAGTTGGTCCACATCCATATCCGGTAATGGTAAGAGACTTTCAAAGTGTGATTGGAAACGAGATTAAATCACAGATGAAAAAAATTAACAATAAAGATCCTGATACGGTAATTGCGTGTGTTGGTGGCGGTTCTAATGCAATTGGAACATTTTATCCGCTAGTTGATTCAAATTCAGAAATTATCGGTGTAGAAGCTGCAGGTCATGGATTAAAATCAAAAATGCATTCAGCGACATTATCAGCTGGAAGTAAAGGAGTACTACATGGAATGATGACATATCTGCTACAAGACAGTGAAGGTCAAGTTACAGAAACACATAGCATTTCAGCAGGATTAGATTATCCAGGAGTCGGTCCTGAGCATTCATACTATAAAGACACTAAACGTATAAAATATCATTCAGCAACAGACGCAGAAGTAATTGATGCATTTCTATTATTAACTAGAACAGAAGGAATTATTCCAGCTTTGGAATCATCTCATGCAATTGCAGAGGCAATCAAGGTTGCAAGAAAGAGTAAGAAATCAGAATCAATTGTAGTTACTCTTTCTGGAAGAGGAGACAAAGACATCGAAGAAGTGCAAAATTATTTGAGAAAACATGACAAGAATTAAAGAAAAATTTGCAGAGTTAGAAGCTAAAAACCAAAAGGCACTGATATCTTATATCATGTCGGGATTTCCAAATGAGAAAGCAACCATATCAACAGTGAGAGGACTAGTAAAAGGCGGAGTAGACATTATTGAATTGGGATTTCCATTCTCAGACCCACTAGCTGATGGGCCTGTAATTCAAAATGCAAGTACCATTTCACTGGAAAAGGGAACAAATATTGTAAAGTTTTTCAGCCTTGTAAAAAAAATTAGAAAAGAAACAGACATTCCATTAATCCTAATGACTTACACCAACATCCTATATCACAAAGGGTATGGGAAATTCATTTTAGAGGCTAAAAAGGCAGGAATTGATGGATTTATCCTTCCAGATATGTCAATTGAGGAATCAAAAGAATACCTACAGGCTGCAAAAAATAAAGCAGATACAATATTTCTAATTTCACCAAATACAAGTAAAACAAGAATTCAAAAAATATCTAAAGCGTCATCAGGGTTTTTGTATCTTGTTGCAGTGTTTGGTACCACCGGAGTAAAGACTGGAATTAAAAAATACACACTTGATGCAATAAAGCAAGCCAAAAAACAAACCAATGGGAAAATTCCAATAGGAGTAGGATTCGGGGTTTCAACGCCAGATGATGTGAGAAAGTACATCAAAGCGGGGGCAGATGCAGTAATTGTAGGAAGCGCATATTTGAAATTAATTGAGAAAACACCTCAAGACCAACTTGAATCCAAGATTGCATCATTTACAAAAAGTCTCAAAAAGCAAACAGTTCTCTAAAAACAAAACGTCAAAGTTGGCGGTCAAACAGACAAAAGTTAATTGAGG
>JABMOR010000012.1 GCA_013203245.1 Candidatus Nitrosopumilus sp. | reverse complement strand
TCTTTGGAGCTGCTTTTCTTTTTGGAGCTGCTGCAGATTTTGTTGCTGATCTACGTTTAGTTGCAGCTTTTCTTTTTATAGCCATACAGAATTCCGTAATTTCATTGTTTTTCAGTGGTTAAACTAAAGAAATTTACACAATTTGATTACAATTTGTCAAGTAATTTTATTATTATTTTTTTATTTTGATCGTAAAATTTCTAATTATCTCTTTTTGAAACTATTTTTTTAGTATCAAGATCTATTTTTTTTCTATAATTTCCTTATTTCTATGGTTATTTGCGCGTAATAATGATATTTTTTTTTAAAACTGTTTTTTTTATTTTATTTTAAAATTTTAACAAGAATTTCTATTGTAAATTATTCAGATCTATTTTTTTGGTTACACTCCTCGTCTTTTGATAATTGTTAACACATCTTCATCTTGTAAAATGTGACTCAAACCTACTCTTTGTCCACCAAATTTTACACTTTTACCCCAAACCAATGCATATCTGAATTCTCTTTTTAATCTACGATGAAGTTTGTTACAAATATCTTCAACTGTATCCCCCTCTCTTGCAATAAATGGTTCTTTGAAATCCGTTTCCCCTCCTTTTGGATGCATGTAAATTCTAATGAATTTTAGTTTTTCATAAATTTTTTCTTTTAGTACTTCAATATTGATATCTGAGTTTGCAGATACTTCGATAACATCTGATTTTATTTTTGTCTTTAAATCTTTTAAAAATTCTTCATCTACTAAATCAATTTTATTTAAAACTGTTAACGCTTTTGAATAACTAATGTTTCCTGCAATGTGGTCTGCTAATTGCTCTGATGTTACATCTTCTCTTACCACAACACGTGCACTAACAATTCCATAAAGATGTAAAATAGCTTTGAGATGATCTACTGAAATTTTTGTAAGCTTTACTTGTTGAGCAACTGCAATTCCACCCATTGATGCTTTTTCAATTGTAATGTTTGGAGGTAGTTGATTTAGTCTAATTCCTATATTTCCTAATTCGTTAACTAACACATCCTCATGGAATGGTTGAAAAACATCTAACATCAATAACACTAGATCTGCAGTTCTTGCAACTGAAAGAATTCTTTTTCCTAATCCTTTACCTGAAGATGCTCCTTTGATGATTCCTGGAAGATCTAATACCTGGATGTTGGCACCTCTATATGCCATCATTCCTGGAACTACAGTTAGTGTTGTAAATTGAAATGCCCCTATGGTTGAATTTGCACTAGTCATTTTGTTTAACAGGGTTGATTTTCCAACACTTGGCAATCCGATAAAAACAACAGTTGCATCCCCACTTCGCCTTACATCAAATCCATCTTCTTTCTTTCCAGATTTTTTGACAACCTCATCTTCTTGCTCTCTTTTGAGCTTTGCAATTTTTGCTTTGAGTAAACCTACATGTTTCTCAGTAGCCTTGTTAATCTGAGTTTTTGCCATTTCATCTTGAATGGCCTTAATTTTTTCAGGAATTCCCAATATTGTTCACTCCTTTCCATTATCTTTTCAAATAAAACCGTATAACTCCTGTTTAGTAGCAAATATTATTCGGTTTAAAAAATTATTATTGTGAAAAAGAGAACATTTGCAGTAGATATTGATGGAACTATTACTGAAAATGGTGGAGGTAGAATTCATTTGGATGCTCTTGAATCATTACGTCGTTTAACCAACATGGGACATGATGTAATTTTTGTAACTGGCAGGTCTTCAGTTGAGGCTTTTCTGCTATCTGTTTTTGGTGGAACTACGAAAATTGCTGTGGGTGAGAATGGTGGCTGTATTAGTATGGATTCTGATGATCATATTTTGTTGGGAAATCTTGAAGAATGTAAAAATGCGTTTGAAATAATTAAAGATAATATTGACAATGTTAAAGAAAAACATGTTTTTCCAAGAATGACTGAGGTTGTTTTAGAGAGAACATTTGATTTGGATCTTGCAAGAAAGTTACTTGCTGAAAAAAATATCCATGTTGAATTATCTGATAGCCAATATGCATACCATATCAATTCTCCAGGAATTGACAAGGGAACTGGATTTACACAAATCATGAATAAACTATCTATTTCACGTGATGACGTCATTGCAATTGGAGACAGCGCAACAGATATTCCGTTATTCAAAGTAGCAAAAACAAGTATTGCATTAGGTAATGCTTCTGATCTTGTAAAATCTGAGGCAACCATGGTAGTTTCAGCACATGCTGGAGATGGCGTCCTTGAAGCATTAGATAAATTAGCGCCTACTTTATCTGGGATGTAGAAATGACATTCAAATCAATTATTGATGAAATTGAAAATAATCTAAACAAAATATTATCTGATCTATCTATCTCTGATGTAGAATTTTCTGTTGAACCTGCAAAACCTGGCTTTGGTGATGTAAGCTCAAACATTTCTTATTTGCTTGCAAAACAACTAAAAAAAAGCCCTAAAGAAATTGCTGAAATACTTTCTGAAAAATATTCTAAATGTACAAATACACTAGTTTTAAAATCTGAAGCACATCCTTCAGGATATCTCAATTTCTTTGCAAACTGGGAAAAATTATCTCAATTAATTCTCTCTGAATCCTACCTTGATACATGCGGTGATGTTGATATTGGTAATGGCTCTACCATTGTAGTTGAGCATACGAGTGTCAATCCAAACAAAGCACTTCACATTGGCCATATTAGAAATATTGTCATCGGAGACACTATATCCAGAATTTTAGAAAAAGCAAATTATAAAGTAAATGTGCTATATTACATTGATGATTCTGGACTTCAAGTTGCTGATTTTATAGTTGGATTCAAACACTTTGGGTATGCAC
>JABMOR010000089.1 GCA_013203245.1 Candidatus Nitrosopumilus sp. | reverse complement strand
TCCTAATCTCCTTTTCCTCACTTGATATGTTCTTATAGCTCTCATTAAATCTATTTTTCTATATTCAGGCCAAAAAATATCCATAAAGATTAATTCACTATAGGCACTTTGCCACATCAAAAATCCACTTAATCTCTTCTCTCCTGAAGTCCTTAATACCATATCCGGTGATGATTGCGGTAAATGTGATGTATAAAGATTTAATTCAATTTCTTTTTTGTTGATATCTTCTACGTTGAGAGAACCATCTTTTATTTTATTTCCAATTTTCTTTACTGCGTCTACTAATTCATCTTGTCCTCCATATGCAAGTGCAATATTTAGAAAATGATTGCTGTAATCCTTTGTAGCGTCATCTAATTGTTGTAAAATTTTTTTAATGGATTCTGGGAGAAGTTCTATTCTTCCAATTCCTTTTACTCTCATTTTACATCTATGAATTCTTGAATCATTCAATAATTTCTCTAATCTCATTTGAATTAATTCATAGAGATATTCTAATTCGTCATCTTCTCTTTCAAGATTTTCTGCTGAAAGGGCATACAGAGTGACAATTTTAATATCAAATTCTTCACACCAATCAAGAAGATTCTCTACTGCATCAGCTCCTTTCCAATGGCCTTTTTTTGGAATTGACAGATGTCTTTTTGCCCACCTTCTATTACCATCTAAAATTACGGCAACATGATTTGGAATATCCCCATTTTGAATTTCACTTTCTAATCTTTTACCATATATCTTGTAGAGGCCTGATAACTGAAAAACTAAATCCCTAATTTTACTAATGTTTGATCACCATTTGATAATTCATACTTGATAGAAGATATCAGTGTTTTTCAGAAATTAGATTTATTGATACATTTTAGAATTAAGTCTTTCCCTTTTTCAGTCATAACATCTGACAAAAGGTGTCAGATAGGGTGTCAGATTGCACAAATCCCTACACCACACAATACCGTAGGCACTCCAATCTCTACAAATTTGACATGTTTTGTATTTCTACACTTTGCTAACCACTGCCAAAATTCTCCACATGTTAGGCATGACAAATTCTACATTCTCTACATCTGGCTCTACAATATCTCTACATTCTCCACAGTATGCTTTGCAGTGCCTGCACGGCTCTTTCTGTAGCGCCTACATTCTCCACTGGAAAAGGTCCTGTCAATCCCTACACTGTTATTCGTTAGAATTCCTTATCAATCCCACAATTTGGAATTAGTTGTAATGAAAAGTGTAGACGTCCTCTTTGTAGTCAGTGCAATTCTTGTCCCCTTGCTGCTGATTTCACTGAACTATTCTGCAATTGCCGATTTCTATTCCTATTCCGTCCCATTGAATAAAATCGCCATTGATACGGGAATGTTTTCAGACGATCCTGACATCTTCCAAAAAACTCTGAACAAAAAAGACTCTGCCTGCTTTACCACATCAAACGAAAATTTCTTTTGCTATGAAAAACCGCGAGTCTATGAAAACATGGCTCTCTCCTACGTTCGAGGGATCTCGGGAATTCAGGGGGAACTGCATTTTGACCCTGTTGATACTGGTGTTACTTACTTTACCATACAAAACATGACTCTGGTTGGAGATGATGCAGTAATCACACTTGCCGATATGGACTATTCCTTTACTGATGTGGACGGTTCCGTGTACTCTGTTGATGATGACTTTGAATATTCCACAGTCATTGAAAAATACGATACGTTTGTTGCAAAGTGCAATAATTCCAAAGGAACCGCTGTAACTCTGGTACAGTATATTGGTGTGGTAACCCTTGATGGCAAAGATTACTTTGCAACATGGCACACTTCTGCACATTCCGATGTCGGCGTTGCCTGCAATTACCCTGAGATTATAGAGTATAGCATGAAACATGACTTTGGAGACATGTAAAAATGAAAACTATTGATAATTGAAACTTGAGACCAACACCGGTTAGGTGCTTGGTGAGAGTTCCAATTGTAATATGATTTTATAAAATAGTATTTAGGGCATACTGAGAATTTGTATGAATGATTTGTTCATTAGGGTTTTAAGCAAATTTCGTGATACTATAACATGTCAAATGATAAATCTGAATCTTGGGAGCAACTATACGGACTGTCTTGGACTATTCTTGATGAAGAATAATCTTAAAGATTAGAACACTGAAATTCTGATTATACCTTTAGTTTCTCCATTAATTCTTGTTTTTTTGGAACACCCGTAAACTCTAGTTTTCCATCAATTACAACTCCTGGAGCCATGTAAATTGGATATTTTTCCAGATACTCTGGTCTTTCAGTTACATCAATTACATCGTATGGAACTTTTATCTCATCTAACATTTTTTCCACAACACTACAGTTTGAACAGCCTGGAGTGGTGAGAATTTCAACTTTCATGATTCTGTTTGTATGAATGATTCAGGATTCATATCAAATGCCCATTGACATGTCGGACTGCAAAAATGGTACGTCTTTCCTTTGTATTCTTTTTTTGCTGCCTTTTTTTCATCTACGTCCATATTACAAACTAGATCTTTTACCATTTCATATACGTCCTACAAATTTTAATCAATTTTCAAAACCCCCCAATCAGTTACAGCATGATTCCCTGCTGTTTCTCCTTGACCTCCATCCCAAATAGCAAATCCAATTTTGTATTTCTCTCCAAATGTAAACTGTTTATCTATTATTCCAAATCCTGACACTTCTGTATCTTCAGTGGTAAGGAATCGTGAAATCTCAACTATCCATTCTTTTGTAGTAGAATCATAAACGCCAACTGCAGTAAGATCATTTTTTCCTCCTTGATTGTTGTCATCATCTCTGCAATCCGTTCATAATTGTAATCAGTTTTTGATGACCAATAATGAGCACCAGTCATTTCAGAGTGTTGAACCAAAACAACAATTCCTCTCGAGGGAATTAGTGTATTAATCTAATTTCATAAATTTCACTCAAGGATGTAAAACTATCTGCATTCTTTACACCATGATTGAATAATTTGTTTTCCTCTACGTGTTCTAAATCCAAATTTCTTTTTCACTTCTTCTTGTCCATGTACATGTAATTGACATTGTGGACATATAGCTTCTTCGATCTTGTTTGATTCTTTTTCTTCAACTGCTCGTTTTATTGCGATATCTGTAGCTAGTTGTGTTATTGATTGTGCTTGCTTGGAATCTAGGTTAAGTCTATACATCAAGGCTCTTCCTACATTTCGTGTATTTACTATAGTTTGATGATCTTCTAATTCTTTCACAATTTCCAAAGTAGTTTTAAAACCTACTCCAGAATTCTCTGCAATATCTGATATTGAGTAATCATAATCTTGAAATGTTACTAAGAAATCTAAAATTTTTGATTCAGAGCAAGGAAACACACTCTCTAACGGTCCACATTCGAGAGCTTTGTTTATTTCGGATTTAACTTCTGGAATATCTTTTTTAGATAAATATTCTAATCCGGATTTGGCTTCTATCCCTCTATTTTCACGTATTATGTCTGGTTGAGTTTTTAGAATCTTAGCTTTTTCAAAAGTATTTCCAGAAATTCTTCTTTTAGTACTAATTACAGTTTCAGGCATACAATAATTATCACATCAATAATATATTAATATATTGTAAATTACCTATTGATATGTAATATATTACATAATCTATATTAGTTAGTGTGTAATACATTACATATTGGTACATTCTACTCTTGAAAAAACCATTCTTAGAAAAATGTTTTTTGATGGACGAATAGGGGGCCGTCATCTGGGTGAACAAGATCTATGTCGTGGGTTTCCCTCACATGAAAAAGGAAACATCCCAAAATCTCTCAAAAAACTAATCAAAGAAGGATTAATTGATAATCATCCAACAAGCTATGGTATGCAATATTCACTTAATCCTCATCGAATCAAAGAAATTCAAGATGTATTGGAATCATAACTGACAAAATTATTTTTTAGTGATTTGACTAAATTAAGAAAATCCCCTTAAAGGGTTTAATGAAAATTATTCTATAATTTCTAGAATTTTCTCAGGTGGAATCTGTCCATAACTCTTCTTTAACTCATCCATAGTGTTCCATCCTCCAATCTCTGCAATCAATCCGTAATTGTAGTCTGTCTTTGATAGCCAGTAATGTGCACCAATATGGCGTAGTGCATGTGTTGGACGATGTTGAAAATAGTATGCTTGTTTTCCCAAATGTTTGTAGACTTGTTTTAGATGTGACGAGATGTTTTCTGTAAACTTGTATTTTGGAATGTTGTTTTCATGGATTCTCTGCCCTTCTCTGTTCTTTAGTAGATCCAAACTTGCCTGTGTGTCTTTTCTGCTGATGTACTTTGACCACCTTCCTCCACGAATGTGCTCAGTCTTTGTCTCAACTGCAGTCATGATGTATGTCGTTCTACCTGATTTTTGTGAAACAGATCTTGTATACTCTAGTGGCATGTTATACAGTGCATCAAATCTTGCACATGACTCTATCCCGACCCAGAACCACCTGTAAATGTCTGAATCCAGTCCCCATTGTTCCTTGATGAACATGTCTGCCATGTACAGTTCGTCATCTGTCAGTCTGATGTCGCTGTATTTTCCGTGTCCTAGAACTTTTTGTGACATGATACCCGTAACTCCTTTTTGCCAGAATAGATTGTAAAACATACAAAAGTCTCTGACTGCTTGGACTTTGGTGTATATTCCTGTGTTGAGTCCTGTTGGTTTTGGACCGCTCTTTGACTGGACTGAATTGCCTGAGGTGTAAAACCTTGCAAAGGTTCTCATGATTTTCTCAGTTCTTCTGTGGGATACTATGAGGTCTTGGGGCTCTACCTTGCATGTGTTGCACACTGTCTCAATGCAGCATATCCTGCTGCTCCAGTTTTTCAGCGGACTGCCTCCCTTTCTTGTCAGCAAATCATCAACCCATTCTGTGACCAGTGGGTCTCCTGTTATTGGATGAATCTTGTTGAACTGTCTGAACCTTGTATCCTCTGGGAGTTTTGGCAGAACCAGCCTGTCTTTGGTTTTGAGAATTTTTGATTCGCCGTTCATCTTTTTGACGTATCTGTATATGGTATCCCTTGACACTCCGAGAATCTTGGCAGTCTCTGTT
This sequence comes from Candidatus Nitrosopumilus sp., assembly GCA_013203245.1. Classification (GTDB taxonomy): domain Archaea; phylum Thermoproteota; class Nitrososphaeria; order Nitrososphaerales; family Nitrosopumilaceae; genus Nitrosopumilus. The sequence continues at coordinate 16,959 of JABMOR010000089.1, read as the reverse complement.
ACTGTCAGTGGGTATGGTCTGGTACCTGTACCGTGCAAGAGCGAATGAATCTCGTGAGTTATTTGCTCTTCAGTGGATCTTTTCTTTTGCAGTTTGATGTGGGGTCTGCTCAAGACAATCCTCCAGAAAGAAGGTCATACTGAATTTTTTTTGGGGCTTTTTTGGGTGTAGAGATCAGATCAGATATTTCCATATCTGACACTTGGACACCTTTTAGAATGAATTCAGTCTGAAATCATTTCTTGATCTTTATGTTTTCTATATTTTTTAAAGAGGATCGTAGCTGAGATCAGCGTTACTGCCAATCCGCCTAGTAATGGTGGAATCAAAGTAAGAGAAGGCTCACCATCAATCATAATCTTAGTAAATTGCACTATTGTTGGATAAAGTACACCTAATACAATTATTCTTAAAATATCACTAATTTGCCTTGGAATTCCACCTATCCAATTACTTAGTAATGTTCCTGCAAATATTGAACCCATACCAATCCATAAAATTGGTATTGCCCCTGACACAAATTGACCTACAATTATTTTGTCAGTAATTATTGAAATGAATTGTGCATCGGTTTTAATTAATTCTGGATCTACAACACTAACACCCGCTGGCACTGATGAAAGAATTAGCAAAACTCCTGCAACCATTGTAAACATTCTGATAAAACCCATCGGCGTTGGCTTTGACCAACTTGACAATACTCTATCAATATCAAATGCTCTAATTAAAAACGCGGCACCCAAAATACTTACAAGTACTGCAAATATTTCTGCAGTATAGCCAAATATGGTTGCTACTCCACCAATTAACAAAAGAATTCCTGGAACTCCTAAAAAGAATTTTGAATATTTTGAATCATATGCAAGCATTTTAAGATATTTTCCAAAAACTGCATAAGAATATTCTACACTTCTACTAACTTTCATTACTACCCGTTGCACAGATACTACTGGAAGTACATTTTGAATTACTGGTATTACACTTTCATCGTCTTCACCATCAGAAACAATAATTGCACCGTTTGCAGTAAATTTTTCTAAAACTTTTCTTATTTCTAATAGAATTTTTTCATCGGCTTGAACTCCTCTGTTTTTATCTCCTGCAACAGTTACAACTTCTACTTGGTATCCTTTACTGATTAAATCTTCATATGTTTTAATTGCTGCAAAAATGGAATTTGAATCTGCATCTTCAGGATCTTCTAAAGCTAATCTCTGAGCTGCTTCAATACATGCATCTCTACCGATCACAGGTGTGGTGATGCCTGCCTTATCACCTACATCATTATCTCTGTCAACACAAATTACTAGTAACTTACTAGATGTTGACGCATTAACATCTTTTTCAATTCTACCTGTTCGCTGAGACATTCAAATTTCTCTTACAGAATTGCTTTTTAATGATTTCTAACTACTGCGAATAGTACAATTTGGTTTGAGGCTAGTCTGGTCTTGATTGATCAGATATTTTAACAAATTCTTTAGATTCGGACTTTAACATGTTTATTTTTTCTAAAGTTTCATTCATTTCATCTTCTGTATTGCCATTTTCAATCATGTTGGCTAAAACCTTAGTTTCTAAAATATAGGAATTAAATGATTTTAAAGCATCCATGTAACTGATGTAACTTGTTTGCCATTCTTCAGATGGTTTTGATGTAACAAATTCACTTATTTGTGTAGTTACTTGCGATGATGTCGCTTCAGTTACTCTGATATATTCTTGTGGGGAAATTTTTCCTGTTCGTAGATTGTCATATTCGATCACAATTGATTCTTCTAAAACTTCATGAATATTTTTTACACCATCTAAATAATTTTCATAATCGGCTACGACAAAAGTTGTTTCAACATTTTGAGGAATAATCCATAACAAAAAACTTGCACCTGTAATTGCAGCTAAAATTATAGCTGTTGTTACAATTCCTTTTTTTGATGCCATTTTGTAATTTTACTAATGATGAGTTTATAATTGCTAATAATTGATGAAATCCTAATTTTTAAACAAATATTGGAAAAAATATGATTTTTTAATATGTCATTAAGATTTTTTTTAAAATAACTGCATTTTTTTGTAAATATTCATAAAATTGTTTTTTTGATGCCTAAAAAAATTTACGTACATCTAGTCTATAGTGAAATAATTTTCACAGCCTCTGCCTAAATACCACAAAGTTTGACAAATTTCATAATGGTTCAAGCATATTGCGTAAAATGCAGAGCAAAAAGGGATATCAAAGATCCCCAAGAAACTACTCTAAAGAACGGACGTCCTGCCGTAAAAGGTACATGTCCAACATGTGGTACTAACGTATTCCGTATCGGTGCAATGCCAAAAGAATAAGTTCACACAAGGTACACACGATTTCTCTTTTTCAAAACCAATATAGGGTCAACCCTGCACCATTTTTTAGTGACTAAATCAGACTACGAAAATCTACTCAATCGTATTAAGGATAAACTAGGTGATACTGACAATGAATCTCAAACTAGATTTGAACTTCCGATTGTGGATGTAATGTGGGAGGGACAAAAGACTTTTTTGAGAAATTTTTCAGAATTTGCAAAGATTTTACGTAGAGATCCTCAAAAAGTTTTACAATATCTTTCAAAAGAATTTGCAGTTCCCGCAGAAATGCAGGGAGATAAGGCAATGTTTGTTGGCCGAAGGGCCCCAGATGATTTCACAAGATTATTTCAAATTTATGTGAAAGACTACCTTGAATGCACAACATGTAAAAGCCCTGATACAAAAATCCTTAAAGAAAATAGAATATCCTTTTTAATTTGTGAAGCCTGTGGTGCAAAATCTACTTTGAAAGGCAAATATGCGTAATGCAATTCTCGATTCGAACTAATAACTATCAAAAACAATCAATGCTCAATATTTGTGATGCTAATCTACTGGGGAAAAAAATTATTCAAAATGATTTAACTATACATATCAGCGAAAATTATTACGGGGATAGATTTGTTGAAAAGGATGAAGCTGAATCTTTATTGAAAAATTCATCAATAATAAATATGGCAGGAAAAGAAACTATTTCTTTAGCTCTGAAATTAGGAATTGGTTCTGAAAATGCTGTAAAGACAATTTCTGATGTTCCATTTTTAATTATATTTCAAGTGTAAAGTTGTTTGATTTGATTTTTACTTTACAAACTTTTTTAGTTTCTAACAGAAATCCCTTTTATCTAGTAGGAGTATTTCTTTTTAATGACTGATATAATTAGCAAAAAACTAGAATCTAAACTAGATAATAAGCTAAATTCAAAACGAAAACGATCACCTCTAGAAGATGGATTCAAAAAAGGAAAAGTAGTCAATGAAGTTTTGGATAAACCAACTGTCATGACTCTTTACAAAATGATCACTGATCATGTTATTGCATATGTTAATGGTACAGTAAGTGCTGGAAAGGAATCTGTTCTTTTTTGGGGAGTTGATGATGATGGTGCTAGTGTTGCATTAAAAATTTATTTGGTGAGTACTGCAAATTTTAAAAAACGTGAGCCCTATATCCTTGGAGACCCTCGATTCTCTCATCTCAAAAAAGGAACAAAAAATCTTGTTTATCTATGGGCAAGAAAAGAACATCGAAATCTAACTCAATGTTATCGGGCTGGAATCCCAGTTCCTAGACCATATTATGTTACAAATAATGTTCTTGCTATGGAATTCATAGGTGATGGTGGTATGCCTGCAAAGCAATTACTAACTTCAGAAGTTGATGCGAATGATTACGCACAGGCTATTTCTATCCTTGGGGATCTTTACAAAAAGGCAAAACTGGTTCATGGTGATTTTTCAGAATATAATATCTTTAAAACAGAAAAAGGTTTGGTTGTTTTTGATCTTGGTTCTGGGGTAGATCTTAGACATCCAAACGCCCATGAATTTCTTAAACGTGATATTAATAACATTGGAAGATTCTTCAATAAAAGAGGAATTGTTGTTGAAGATTCAGATAAAATATTTGAGGATATTGTAAAATGAGTTTTGAAAAATTAATTCGTATTCCAAATGATCGAGTTGGTGTTTTAATTGGAAAGGCAGGAAATGTAAAATTAAAAATTGAAGAATCTTGTCATGTTTCTATAGAGATTGATGGCGACAATGGTGAAGTTTTTATAAGAACTCAGGGAGATGTTGAAAAAATTCAACCATTCAAAGCTATGGAGATTGTAACTGCCATTGGCAGAGGTTTTTCTCCTGAAAATGCAATGACTTTACTAGAAGGTGAAAATGCATTGCATGTAATAGATCTCAGAGAATTTGCAGGAAAATCTAGTGCAAATGTTGAAAGGATAAAAGGGAGGATTATTGGAGAGGGTGGTAGAGCAAGACGAAATATGGAAAATCTTAGTGGTACTCATATCTCAGTTTATGGAAGAACTGTTTCAATTATTGGTGATTCAAGTAAATTACGTGTAGCTGTTGATGCAATATCTGCTATTTCAAGTGGAAGTATGCATGGTGCTGTTTATACAAAGTTAGAAGCTGTTAATAGAAAAGAAAAAATAGATAGAATGCAATTATGGGAAGATCAAGATGTCTTCTATTAAGGAACAATTCAATCAAATTTCCCCAAGTGAATTCTTTTACAGTAATCGAGATTTAGCTGGATTTAGTAATCCTACAAGATCTCTTTATACTGCTGTAAGAGAATTCGTTGAAAACGCATTAGACGCATGTGACCAAAAAGGTATTCTTCCAGACGTTCATTTGATCATCAAGGCAGTTGATCCTGATAAGCCAGATCCTAAACCATACATATTGACTGTAAAGGATAATGGTCCTGGAATAGATGCAGAACATATTCCACTTGCTTTTGGAACTGTACTTTATGGTTCTAAATTTGGATTAAAACAAGCAAGGGGCATGTTTGGACTTGGAGCAACTATGGCAATTCTTTATGGACAAATTACTACTAACAAACCAGTTACAGTCAAAAGTTCTGTAGATGGTGTTACACAAGATGTATTTGAATTATTACTTGATATTCAAAAAAATAAACCTGTAATAGTAAAACATACGACAAAAGAAGTTTCAAAAAAAGGACTTTCTGTGAGTATTTGTTTAGAAGGTGACTATTCAAAAGCAGGAACTAAAATTAGAGATTACGTTTATGAAACTTCATTAATCACTCCATATGCTTCAATAACTTTTGATGATCCAAAGGAACAAAAATTTAGTCATCCTAGATTTGTAAAAGAAATTCCTCCACCTCCAACTATTATTCGACCACATCCACATGGAATTGATGTAGAAAGAATTCGAAGAATGATTGTTGAATCTCAATTTGAAATTCCTACCATTGATGATGCAATGATAGAAAAAGTTAGAAAAGACTTAGGATTGTCTGTAAAAAATCTTAGCTTTACTGCAATCATGGAAAAAGCAAAGAAAAAATGGAAAACACTTCCACGTCAAGTTAGAGTGGTAATATCTTTAATGTCGTTTTTAAAAATGGATTTTGAAAAATTAAACAAAATTAGAATTGAAGATATTGACATGCCGAATAAAAAATTACATTATTGGGATTTTGGTGATTCACAATCAAAATCTGTAGATATGGATTCTGAAAGTCAATATTACAAACAACTAACCAACACTGTTCAAGGTGAACCTCTTACAACATTTCTGACAAAACGCTTTCAAAGAATAGGGCCTACAACTGCTGTTAAATTTGCAGAATATGCTGGATTCAAGCCTGAAAAACGAATGGGTACTTTGTCAAACCAAGAATTAGTGAACCTTAGTGATGCACTTCAAAAATTTGAAGATTTCATGGCTCCTGATTCTACTTGTCTAGCACCTTTGGGTGCAGAACCACTTGAAAAAGGAATTAAAAAATTCTTTAATCCTGATTTTTCTGCGGTTGTACAACGTCCAGCATCTGCGTATTCTGGATTCCCGTTCATAGTTGAGATGGGTATTGCTTATGGCGGTGATATAAAATCAGGAGGACCACATGTTTACCGCTATGCCAATAGAATCCCTTTACTATATGATGAAGGTAGTGATGTAGTTCTCAAAGTTGTTAATGAAACTGATTGGGGTAGATACAAAATAAAAGGAGAACCACCATTCATTATAGTTTCTCATATTTGTTCTACTAGAATTCCATACAAAACTGCCGGAAAAGAAAATGTGGCAGACCGACCTGAAATTGAGCGAGAATTGAGATTAGCTTTACAATTACTGTCTAGAAAATTGGCAGCATACATGTCTAAACGAGGTCAAGCTGATATGGCAAAAAAGAGAGCAAATCTTTATGCAAAATATATTCCATTAATAGCAGAATTTTGTACAGAACTTGCTGGAAAAAAGAAAGAACCTAATTATAAGAAAATTCTAGCAGAAAATGCAATTGAATCTAAACAAACAGCAGATGTGGAAAATACAATTGATTCTAAACAAACAGTAAAGGAGGAAAATTAAATTGGCAACAACTAAAAAAGAACAAACTAAGATTAAAGAACGAAGCAAAAAAGCTGATGAAAAACAAAAGAACATTCTTGAGATGCTTAAAAGTCATGGTGCAAAAATATATGATGACTTAGATAATGGTCAATTTCCAAAATTCTCTATTCCTAGTAGATCCGTAAGTAACATTGTTTATGATAAAAAACTTCGACAGTACATTTTAGGAAGTAATGCTGCCGTAAGAAGCTCAAGAAATTCTGCACAATTAAGATCTTTTACACAATTGATGTGGTTGGCATTTTTTGCAAATAGATTAACTCAAGAAAGAAAATCCTCGACCTTGAGAGATATCTATTATTCGTCGCAAGCTTTTGCTATTGAATTTGAAGACCAATCTGAATCTGATAATATTATTGTTGATTTAGAGGCTGTAACTTCTAAACCTAGAGAAGATTTTCACATATTTCCTGAAGAGAGAAGTTCAATTTTCGGAGATTTAACAATTGAATATACTATTCCTGGATATGAAGGAAAAAAAATGAATCTGTCAAATCATCCTGATGGATATTCAATCGGCCCTAGTTTAACAACTGCTGAACTGGTAGATACTAGTGCAGAAATTGTTATTGCAATTGAAAAGGGTGGTCTTTTTACAAGATTTGTTGAGGAACAAGTTGATAAAAAATTTAAATCTATTATTATCAATACTGGTGGACAAGCACCGCGTTCAACTAGAACATTGTTAAAAAGACTACATGAAGAAATGAATTTACCTGTGATTGTTTTAACTGATGGAGATGTGTATGGGGAACATATTGCAATGGTTATAAAATCTGGCTCTGCCAATGCTGCTCATCTTAGAGACCTAACAGTCCCTGATGCAAAATGGGTAGGTGTATGGGCTACTGATATTGAAAAATACAAGTTACCGACAATCCCAATGACTGAATCTGATATCAAGAGATGCTATGATTTGCAGAAAGATCCTAGATATCAAGATGGAGTATGGAAAAAAGAGCTTGATGTATTTTTAAGATTAAAAAGAAAAGCAGAACTCGAGGCTTTCTCAAAATATGGATTAACAAACATTACAGACAAATATTTGCCACAAAAATTAGAATTGGCAAAAAGTCTCTAATTATTTTATTCTTAGTGTTAGTACACCATTTTTATATTTGAAATCAAATATTTGCATTTCTTTAACTCCTTCTATTGGAATTTCTTTTGAAAATCCTGATGTTCCACGTATGTATAAAATTCCATCAACTAATCTTACTGCAATTTTGTCTTCAGGACCTGGAACTTCTGCAACAAAAACAAACTCTTCTTCACCTTTAATCAAATCATATACCCAATTCTTTGTTTCTTGTTCTCTTGCTTGAGTGTATGCTGGTTTTTGGTCTTTTGCCATTTTCTTTAGAACTTTCACCCAGTAAAACATTGTAAGAGCGGCTGCACCAATTAGAATAAAACTCACAAATCCAGAATCTGCTCTTTGTGTCATTATGTAGATAATTCCTAAAAACAAAATAACAATTATGGGAATTACAAAATTTAATGATTGTTCATTTGAATATGCTCCCTTATAGCTTGCCAAACAGTGAAAATTACAGTCTACCAAATATAAAGTATCTTTGGTATTGCGACAACCATGTCATTTATCTGTACTTTAATTGAATACTAGTATCGTGGAAATACATCCTGATGAAATTCCAAAATCCCCTACACTGTGAAGCGTCCAAGGAAAAAACTCTATTCTTTGATATGTAGTGGCATCATAAATCTCAACGGCAGTTAGAACATCGTTTACATCATTTCCGTTATCATCCTGTATGCTGAATTCAATATATGCAGGTTCGCCAGGTTTTGCATAATCTGGTTCTAATGCCTGATTCACATAATATCTTCCCAAGTCACCTCCACCGCCATTGTTATGTGGCAAATGATCAAAATGTCCAAAAGCTGGGGAATTTGAAAAAATCCCTATTGATGTTAAAGCAATTATTGATAATATTGCAAAAATCTTATTGTTCAATTATAATAACTAAATACCAATTTGATGTAGATAACAATAGTATTTTACAATTGTAAAGCCCTGTAATTATATTCCATGATAAATTATTTGACATGTGGGTGATTTTGAATTTATTGAGGACAAAACACAAGATAAGAAAATTACTGTAAACAAATCAACGTATAATCGACTAATCATATCAATAGTCTTAGTATCTATTGTTTCTGCATTTTTAGGTGGTTATGTTATTGGTGGAGAAACAGTAGAGCCAAAAGAAATCATCATAAGAGAAACAGTACAAAACTCACAAGCAAAGCAGACCGCGCAAGAACAGTTCGGGCCTCAAATTATTCGAAACATATCCCTTGACGATGATCCGATGAGGGGAAATCCTGATGCATTAATTACAATCATTGAATTTTCAGATTTCCAGTGCCCATTTTGTGCCAATTTTCACCAAGACACACTTCCACAACTAGAAAAAAACTACATCTCAACAGGTAAGGTAAATTTTGTGTATAGGGACTTTCCAATCCAGAGCATTCACCCAAATGCAATTCCTGCGGCACTTGCTTCAGAATGTGCAGATGACCAAGGAAAATTCTGGGAAATCCATGATATGATTTTTGAAAATCAAGGAACTTGGCAAGGCCTAGAAATTTTACAATCTGTAAGTCTTTTTAAACAATATGCGTCTGAAATTGGACTTGATGCTGAAGAGTTTGATTCTTGTATGGATTCTGGAAAACATCTTGAAGAAATTAGAAATGACTTGGATGATGGTCGTGATTATGATATAACTGGAACGCCTGGATTTTTTGTTGGTAATGAAAAAATTGGGTTTACAAAATTAATTGGTGCCCAACCTTTCGCATCATTTCAAAGAGTAATTGATTTACAATTAAGTAAATAAGATAATGACATTTCTAAACTCTCTTGGGGGGAAAATCTTATTTGGATTGATTGGATTGTTTGTTTTATCTTTCATAATAGTTTCATTTTCTACAAACCAAGACGCTGCTGAAACTCAAACATTAATTACAAATGTAAAAACCATCCAAACTACTGGCGACATTATTGATCCTACAAACTATTCTGGCGAGCCTTTAGGTTTTGATCCTGATTCTTATCTGAGGAATTTCAATTATGGCAGAGTATCCCAACTTTCAGATGGAACCACACTAAGGGAATTTACTTTAATTGCAGAAGATGAAGGAACAATGGAAATTTCACCAGGACTTTTCTTTAATGTCTGGACATACAACGGAACATCTCCTGGTCCTACAATTCGTGTAACGGAAGGGGATCTTGTTAAAGTCAAATTCATCAACAATGGGGAAAAATCACATACAGTTCATTTTCACGGAACACATGAGGCTGAAATGGACGGTGTTTTTGAAAGCGTAGGTTCTGGTGGGGAATTTACCTATGAGTTTGTTGCAGGTCCTGCAGGTGTTCATCTGTATCACTGTCATGTGGCACCTGTTGAAGAACATATTTCTCGTGGACTGTATGGTGCTTTCATAGTAGATCCTAAAGAAGGACGTGAACCAGCTGATGAAATGGTTATGATTCTAAATGGATTTGATACAGATTTTGATGCTGAAAATAATCTTTATGCTGTTAACACAATCCCTTTCTATCATATGTACAAACCAATTGAAATAAGTCTAAACAAATTAGTTCGATTATACGTAATCAATATTTTAGAATTTGATTCTATCAACAATTTTCATCTTCATGGAAATCTGTTCAATTATTATCCTGCTGGAACCCAAAGTGAACCTTCCTCTTTTACCGACATGGTGACTTTATCGCAGGGAGATAGAGGAATAATAGAATTTGAATATGAATATCCTGGAAAATATCTGTTTCATGCTCACAAGGTTGAATTTTCTGAAAAAGGATGGGTAGGCACATTTTTGGTAAAAGATGAATAATATCTATAATTTTTCATAAATTCTGATTTCTAACAAATTAGTCCTAATTCTAATTTTAGATTAAGGGGCTTTACAATTGTAAAGTCAAGATAATAAATACTGAGAGACATCAAAATATGTATGCCTCATGAATTAGATGATATTGATATTGGTATAGTGACATCACTCCAACAAGATGGACGAAAATCATTTAGACAAATTTCTAGAGAACTAAACATTAGCACTCCAACTGTACAAACACGATATCACAGATTAGTCAATATCGGTCTAATCAAATCCATCTCACCTATAATCGATTCTAGTAATCTTGTCAATATTCAAAAAGATAAACTTGAGACATGTGATTGTGACAAATCGTCTAGTGTGGATTTGAAATCTGGAATGTCTGTAAAGATAAAGTGTGATCTGTGTGATGGTTCCATTGGAGACAAAACACATGTGTTAAAATTTGCCAATTTTGAGAGGTTTTTTTGTTGTAACACTTGTAAAACACAGTACAAAGAAAAAAACAAAGGCAGAATTCACTCCATTACTGAAAAATTCCAAGAGGGGCCAAAAGATAAAATATTAAAAGCATTTGCTTCTGTTGCATCCCTTTCAGCAATTGCTGCTGGAATTTGTGTTAATCATGGAATAGGACACATGTTTCATTCTACAACAAATCTAGCATGACTAGAACGATTTTACAATTGTAAAATACCATTGTTATCTATCTCATAATTTACAATCAATGTGTATCCGTTTGTTTTATTCAAATAAATCAAAGTTTTTGCTTGGAGGAGTAATTTTTAGTGCCATTTTGTTATCCCTGGCTTCGCTGGTCATACTGCCACCTGTATTAGCTCAGGACAACTCTTACTCCTCTGAGAATTTACAAACAAGAAATGAACTTTTATCATTAGAAAAAACTTATTCGCTTACTGAACTTTTTGAGAATTCGGAATTAGGTGTTGTAAGCATTGCAGTTACAAAAACATCTGAGCGTGGAGATTCCACAAGTGTAGGATCAGGATTTGTCTTTGATAAAGAAGGTCATATTATAACAAATAATCATGTTGTAAAAAATACCAAAAAAATCGATGTGACTTTTATTGATGGAACTTCATACCGTGCAAAAATTGTAGGCACTGATCCGTATGCCGATATTGCAGTTATCAAATTAGACGTAAATCCTGATAATCTTTATCCTTTACCCCTAGGGGATTCCTCAAAACTCAAAGTAGGTGAACAGATAGCAGCAATTGGAAATCCATTTGGGCTATCAGGCTCTATGACTTCTGGAATTGTTAGTCAATTAGAAAGATTACTTCCATCAGGAGTGGGATTTTCAATTCCTGATGTGATTCAAACAGATACTGCCATTAATCCTGGAAATTCTGGTGGTCCATTACTTAACATGAAGGGCGAAGTTGTTGGCATAAACACTGCAATCTATTCTACTGATGGTAGTTTTTCAGGAGTGGGATTTTCAATTCCATCAAATATAGTTTTAAAAATTGTACCAACTTTGATCAAAGAAGGGAAATTTCAACATCCTTGGGTTGGAATATCCAGTGCCAATATTACTCCTGATCTTGCAGGATTACTAAATCTCGAGGATGCAAAAGGAGTTTTAGTTATGACTGTAATAACAGACAGTCCTGCAGCCAAAGCAGGCCTTAGAGGTTCATCTCAAATTGCCACTCTTGATGAAGTTGAATACAACATAGGTGGAGATATTATTTTATCAGTTGATGGAAAAGATGTAAGAAAGATTGATGATCTCTTAACTCATTTACAACGTGAGAAAAATGTTGGTGATACACTGAATTTTGGCATACTACGTGATGGAAAAACAATTAATGTTATTTTAACTCTTGAAGAGAGACCTGAATCATAAAATTGTAATGTTAAAGTATTTTGTTTTATCTTTCTTCATAATTTTAATTGTAAACTTTAACATTGTAAATGCTGAAACTATCAAAATACCTGAATGGGTTTTTAGCATATATGATTTTTGGATTGAGAAAAAAATATCTGATGATGAATTTTCTACAACATTGACTTATCTTGAGACATATGATATTATCAGTCTAATTTTGCATAGGGATTATGACGTCAAAACAAATTTTCTTCTAAGTATTATGAAAAATCAAAACATAGAGCAATACGCCTCTTGTAGCTATGGTTGGTATGTGACGGGGTATTTTGTGCCTATTGAGAAAGATTATTCTGGTAAATTCATCACAATCAGCATTAATGAAAATACTCGAGAGTTCAGACAGGACTTTATCAATACTGTAAAGATAGAAGGATGGGGGAAAACTCTTTCAGGTGATTATCTGGGATGGTATGATGATTCTTTTCACATAAACAAAAATGCCTTGGATTCAGATGGAAATATTTTGACTGCAGGAAAAGTAGCAATTGATACTGCAATAATAGATCACGATTCTAAATTAGTAATCCCTACACTTCCACAACCCTGGAATGAAATTGCCTTTCTTTCTTCAGATGAGGGAACATCCATCAAAGGAAAACATATTGATCTGTTTACAGGAGAGGGACAACTAGCTGAAAATGAAACATTTCGAATAACTAGTTACAACAATAAAGTATGTGAATAACTATGATAGTTTTTCAAGCAATTCTTGCTTCTTTGGAATTCCAGTGAACTCTAATTTGTCATCAATAACAACTCCAGGTGCAGTAAAAATTGGGTATTTTTCCAAGTATTCTGGTTTTTCTGTGACGTCTATTATTTGATAGGCAATATTCATTTCATCCAACATTGCTTCAACCACTTTACAATTACCGCAAGATGGTGTTGTCAGAATTTCTATTTTATGATTCATTTTCAAATTGTCCTGGATTGTTCTCAAATGCCCATCTACAGCTAGCACAACAGAATCGATATTCTTTGCCTTTATGCAATAATGGTTCTCCTTTTTCACCAACCTCCATTCCACAAACAGGATCTTTCATGTCTTTACCTCCTTTAACCTACGAACAGATAGTACAAAAAGTGGACTTGCTATTAGTACTGCTAACAAAACTGTGTAAAAGTTCTTGAAATCTTCCACATCATTATGTCCATGTTCATGCTCATCCATTTCAAATTCTGATGGAATTGGAGTCATCTCAACTAAATCATTCCATCCTTTGTGGATGAATGTTTCCTCATACCATTCATGACCCTCTGGTAAACCATTGATTATCAAAAAGGCACCAATAATTATCAACATCCATCCAGATGCTCGCTCTATTGATTCTCTTTTTACTGTGAGGCTTTTTGTTGCGTTGATTCCAATTACTGCAAGTACTGACATCAGAATTAATGGTATTGCCCTACCTACACCATGCACAACACCTAATGATGCTCCAATCTCAATACTACCAGTTCCTGCGATGTATATGAGAAGCCAATAAAATAATGGGTTGGGACAGCCAACTCCTGCATTTCCCAACAACAATCCCATGAAAAACGATTTTGTATATTCACCGCGTTTCTGAATAAACTTTGGAGTTCCCGAATAGGATGGCATTTTCAAAGAAATTATTTTTAACTGAGATAATCCAAAAACAAAAGCTGCAAGTCCTGCAATCAAAAACATTAGTGTGGACACTTGATCTAATGATGCACTTTGTCCAATTGCAGCTATTGCAACACCATAAGATGCAATAGTTATTGTTAATCCTAAACCAAAAAGTAATGCCATTGATAATCCCTTTTTGTATCCTTTACCCATGCTCAATGGAACAATGATGAATACGAGAGGTAGTGTACATGGCAAAATGATCATTGACAGACCAGCTACATATGCAATCACTATCCATGAAAGATACGTTGCATGCTCTTTTTCATTAACTTCAAAATTTGTTTCCAATGAAAATATTATCCCAATGAAAACTAATGAAAATAAAACAAATGAAATCATTATCATTGATTTCTTTGCAATTACAACTGAAGACATGTTATTGTAATTTTACTTTGATACTTAACAACTGAACTTTACAAATGTAAAGTAACAATTTCTAAATTAATTCATCTGTGTTCATATTATGACATGGACTCAATTATTTTCTCAAATACTGAATATGGCTGTGGTCCAATTATTTTCTCTTGGATTCCATCAGATCCTATGATGAAAAATGTAGGGGTACCTGTCACACCATTCCTTTCTGCCTCATTTGTGTTAAATTGTACCCGTTTTTGATATTTTTCAGAGTCAAGACAACTGACGAACATATCCATATTCAATCCTAGATTGTTTGCATATCCTTTCAGACTATCTGAATTTGCCCATCCGCTATCAATTGATAATTGATTTGAATACAAAAATCCGTGATAATCCCAGTATGTTCCTTGTTCTTCAGCGCAGTAGGTAGCTATGGATGCTGGAACTGAGTCTTTTCCTAAAAATGCAATATCTATGAAAACTAGGTTTACTTTTCCTGTATCTATGTAGTTTATAACAATGTCTGGCTTTGTATTTAGAAACCATTTTTTACAATTGGGGCATTGGTAATCTCCAAATTCAATGATTGTAATTGGTGCATTTGAAGAGCCCATAATTGGAGATCCAAGAGATGTATCAACAGTACCAATTTGCCTATTCATATCAAGATTGGTAGATTCTAAATTGGTAGGAATTTGATAAAATAAAACAAGTACTGCTAAAACACCTACAATACTTGCAGCAAAAATAATTTGTTTAGATTTTCCCTTCTTGGTTTTTTCCATTTCCGAACATTTTAGAAATTAAACATACTTAATCTCTACGCTTTACAAATGTAAATGTAATTTAGAATCTACTCAATTCAACAGTTATGATTCCAGTCATCCAGGGATGCGGTGTGCAGTGATAAGGAATTTCTTGTGGCTCTGTAAACAAAAATTCATATGACTCTCCAGGTTTTAACACTCCTAATGAACCAAAATCTCCACTATATCCATCAGTTTGTCTATGATCAGGAGTTACAGTATGTGCAGTGTCATCATTGTTTTGCCAAATTACTTTATTACTAATCCCCAACACTACATTTGATTTGTTTGGAACATAGTTTTCATTTCCTTCAACTACAGCGCCAGGAACAATTTCAATGAAAAACTCGTCTTCAGGGTTTAGGATATGTTCAGCTACAGAAGGTTTTGCCAAAGATTCAGGAAGGTAAAATGATGTATAAAATACGACAGATGCAGACATGCCAATAATTAATGCAATCATTCCAATACCGTATGCATGACTAGATGTTGGAGTGCTCAATATTGAAATTGTTAAAGTTGTATATTTATTGATGGTGCTTTACAATTGTAAATTTTATAAATCTAAGAACCCTTTTTTGTTAGAAATAATATTATGGATTTCCAGATACTGCAATCCAAAATGGCATATTGCCTGTTTTTACAGAATTTATCACTTCTAATTTTTCAGTATCAATTATTATAATTTCATTTGTTTGTGTTACTGCAACATAAAGAACAGACCCATCAAAACTTGTTCTTAATCCGTGAGGGCCTTTTCCTACCTTTATTGCGTCAATCATATTAAATGATTGTGTATCAATAACACTGATCACATCACCTGCAATTCCTGAAACATAAGCTCTACTCCCATCAGGTGAAATATCTATTCCATGGTGACCCGCACTAACAGGTATTTCTGCAATGATTTGTTGATTTTCTAAATTTACAACTGCAATGTCGTTTGTGGCAATACGAGTGACATAAAGAAATTTCCCATCAGGTGATATGTCCAAATTATGTGGGAGACCTTTAATTGAAATTAAAGAAATTAATTCAAATTTCTTTGCATCTATTAATGCTATCTTGTCCTCGCCTTGTAATGTGACAAAAGCAAATTCTCCTGATGGACTAAAAATTATATTGTGTGGATTTTTTCCAACTTGGATTTCAGTCTGGATTCTTCCTAGTATTAGATTGATTACTGAAACTGAATCTGAACCCTCATTTGCTACAAATGCAAAATTACCATCTGGGCGGATTTTTACACCTTTTGGTGTTTTTCCAACTTGAAATGTATCTATTGATTCCCCTGTTTCACCATTAAAGGCAAAAACAGTATCACTTGCACTACTTGTTGCAAGTACAAGAAGACCATTTTTACTTGTAGACACATAGGTCATTTTTTCTCCTGCAATCCAATTATTCTCGTTTGGAAAAGAATTAACAATATTATCTCCTTGCAGTGTGAAAAATATCATTTCATAATTTTCATCTGAATTATTTTGTAAAAACATTATTCCTATAATGCCGATTAAAACTATTCCAACTGTTACACCAAGTACTATTTTCATTTATTCTATTTGGTATTTTTGAGTACATAAAATTCATTTGGTATCCGATTAAATTTTGATTTAACAATAATCAGTAGGTTTGATGATGAACATTGAGACAAGATACAATTGATTATACTTTACAATTGTAAATTTTATTAATCTAAGAACGCTTCTTAGTTAGAACTAGTGCTCCAACTAAAACCCCCACACCTGCAGCAATATAAAATGGAAACAATGCAAATTTGTTCTTTGCAGGATCACCGGATAAAAGTTCAATTATCATACTGCCAGAACTTAC
>JABMOR010000088.1 GCA_013203245.1 Candidatus Nitrosopumilus sp. | reverse complement strand
TTTATTAATCGTTTTTTTTTTCAAGAACTGTTTCCAAAATGTTTTGTAAATTATTATCTTATGAATGTTTTTTTATAATTTATGATTCTAAAAAACTTGTTGCAGGATATTTTGATCCTGATTATGGCGATGTTTTCCAAAAAGAGAACTCTGAAGAAATTATTTCATCTATGTTAAAAAATCACGATAAAATTTTAGGTGGAATCATGATGGTTCCTCTTGTTAAATTTAGACTATTTGATACTGATTTGGATACTACCTTGACTAACGTAGAATCTCAAGTAAATCGTGTCAATGAGCATTTACAAAAATGGAAGATATTTTTATTAAAAATGAATTATGACTGGCACTCTGTAAGAATATCTCACACTGACCAGGATATGCTTACAATAGCATTTCAGATAAAATTCTCAAAACCTACGCCTCTTGAAAAAATATCTTTGGGTGGGGAACTTTTTGATACTTTGGAAATATTGCAAAAATCTGATTTGTTATAGAATATTATTTATCTAAGGTAAGTGGTCTTTTTTCCATTTTTCAGCCTCATTAAAACAGTTGAACCATTCTATTTCTATTTCATCAGAATCAAATTCATTTATTTTATTTTTAAATTCTAAATCACATTTGTTTTTCATGTTATCTGAGATTTGAATTACTTTTTGTTTTATCACATTATCTGGAGGTGAAAATTTATCTGCTTCATCAAATTCTATTATCCCTGCTTTAGCTAATTGGAATTCAATTAATCCTAGGTTTTCGTACTCGTATGCTTCTTGAATTTGCGTGTCTGATCTTATCTTTGCTGATTCATCACCTGTTGTAATCCATTTGATATACTCTACATCGCTTTCTAATTGAGTTTCAGATGATATTTTGAATAATTTTACTGAACTTTCAAATAATTCAGGTGTAGATAACTTGTCATATTTTGAAATAATATCCTCAAATTTACCCACATGTTCTTCATAGTATTTTAGCAGCTCTTCTTTTGTTATTACTTCTTCATTCCATTTTGTTTTTTCAGAATAAAATTTTATTTGCAATTCTGCTACATCTTGTTGAATTTGTGCCAGATCATTTCCAAATTGAAATCCTTTCTGTTTGGTCTGTTCTGAGGAATAATTGTATGCGATAATTGCAACGATGATAATGATGCCTATTACTGCGATAGTGATATTTTGAATTTTATTTTTTTTCAAAGATAGTCTACATAGTTTCCATTTTCATCTAATTTTAATTCAATTGTAAATTCAGTGCCGCTGATAAACGAGTCATTTCGAGTTGTTCTGACCTTTCCGATTACCAGTTCATATGGCCAAATCTCTACTACAATTGCACCTACACTTACAATTGGCGTCTCGGTAATTTCCATGTCTTCACGTTTTACGCCGTGTCTTTCAAGCATGTGTATGGCGTGATCTAATAATGGTTCAGGGTTATTGTAATTTAGTACCCACACTTTTCCTTCATAATTAATTTTCTGCAATTTGAAACAACCCTAATTTACTCATATAACAATTATTCGGGGTTTGTCACGTTTAGAGTCATGGTGCTGACTACTCTGGTTAATTTTCTAATTGTTGCTATTACTTTTTCGAATTCATCCTGATTCTCAGTTTGAATTTCAGCAATTACATCGTAAGCGCCAAAAGTGAGATATGCATTACTAATATTTTGCATTTGTTTTAACTCATCTACGATGTATTCTTCTGCTCCTAGGTCACAATTTAATAAAATGAATCCTTTGTGCATCGCTTATCTTGAAATAATTACGTAGTTCTGGTCTTTAAGTTTTACAGTATTACCATCTACTGCGGCCGCCGTAGCTATTGCCACCGCTTCCACTATCTTTATCACCATATCTTTTTCTGGGACCTCTACTGTCTCTTGGATTTCCACCACCACTTGATCCTCCATATCCTCCAGAGCGACCTCCTCTAGAATAATTTGATCTTGATTGACCTCCATATCTTCTTGATGGAGTTTGTCTTTTGAGTGGGTCTGGGATTGAAATCTGAATTCCCATTTCTTGATTTAAATCTGTAATTGGAACTTTGATTTGACGTTTAATGAGATTCCAATCTCCTACTGACGAATAAGAGACAAATGTTACTGCTTTACCTTTTGCACCTGCTCTTGCTGTTCTTCCGATTCTATGGAAATATACCATTTCTACATTTGGAACATCATAATTAATTACTAATTCTACTCGTGGAACATCTATTCCTCTAGATGCAATATCTGTTGCAACTAGAATGTCTGCTTTACCGTTTCTGAACTTAGCCATAGATTGTTCTCTTCTGTGTTGTGACATGTCGCCTTCAATTGCAACTGCATCGTATTTCTCTTGATGAAGGAATTTTTGAACATCTCTGGTTCTATATTTTGTTGAGCAAAATACTATACATTGGCCTTTTACTGGTTTGATAAAATCTAATAAATATTTGAATTTCTCTCTATCTTTAATAACTAAATATGATTGATCAATTCCTTCTCCACTAAGATCATCTGCATCCAATAGGAATTGTTTTGGATTCTTTAGATAATCTTCAGATAGTCTTAGAATCTGGGTTGGCATTGTTGCTGAAAACAATGACATTACTCTATCTTCTGGTGCTAAATCTAAAATAAACTGTATATCGTCAATGAATCCCATGTCTAGCATTGTATCTGCTTCGTCTAGAACAATGTGGCTGATGTCTCTTAATTCTATTGAGCCTCTTTTGAGATGAGCAATTAATCTGCCTGGTG
>JABMOR010000087.1 GCA_013203245.1 Candidatus Nitrosopumilus sp. | reverse complement strand
ATCCATTTCGGTGGGGTTATGGCGCAGCCAGGTAGCGCACCGGACTTTTAATCCGGTTGGCGAGGGTCCGAATCCCTCTAGACCCGCTCTTCATTCTTTATTCATTAGATTATTTCATTAACTTGCTTTGTCAAATCATCAATTGCTGAACTGATTTTATTTTCTCTTTGCAATATATCAGATCTATACTGGTTGATTTTCTTAATTCTGTCAGAAATCATTCTTTTTTGTTCATCATACCCTGAAGAACCAAAAGACTTCCTATCTTTCAATGAGGAAACAACAGTAGTAGATGATATGATTTTTGAAATAGTTTTAGGATCAACTTTAGTGCCAGATACAGATTTTTTAATTTCAGACAATGTCAATTTTGAAATTGGTTTTTTTGAATTATGTGCGAGTTGAACCAAAGTTCCTGAAATTTTATGAGTCACTCTAAATGGAATTCCTTCTTGAACTAATTTTTCAGCAATATCTAATGCAATAAGATTACTGGATTCTGTTACTTTTTTCATTTGTTTTTCATTTACTTTCAAAGTTAGAAGAATTGATTTTAAAATCAACAATGCACTAATAGAAATTTTGGATGTAGACCAGATTGATGATTTGATTTGCTGTAAATCTCTACCATATCCAGATGCTAATCCTTTAACTGTTGTTAAAATTGCAGTTAAATTTCCAATGACTTCTGCCGTTTTACCTCGTGTTAATTCTAAAATATCAGGGTTCTTTTTTTGTGGCATTACACTAGAAGGAGACGTAAATTCATCTGAAAGTTCAATAAATGAAAATTCAGAAGTAGACCAGATAACAAAATCTTCAGAAATTCTACTAAGATTAGTCATTAAAATAGAAATCATTGCAACATATTCTGCCACAAAATCTCGTGTGCTTGTTGCATCAAGTGAATTTTCAACAAGACCATCAAAGCCAAGCATCTTTGCAGTACTATGTCTATCAATAGGAATACTTGTTCCACCAACAGGTCCTGCACCAAGGGGGCTTTGGTTTATCCGCTCAAACGTTCCAAATAATCTTTCAAAATCTCGTGTCAAAGCATCAGCTTGTGCTAAAAGATAATGAGAAAATAGACCTGCTTGTGCTTGTTGAAGATGAGTGTACAGTGGCATGATTGTTTTTTGATGATTTTTAGCCACAGATACAAGGGCTTCAATGGTATCTAAGAGACAATTACAAATGATGTTGATATCATCTCTAATTTTCATTCGAATATCTAAAACAACCTGATCATTTCGAGATCTAGCTGTATGCATTTTTCCCCCACTAGCCATTCCAGCTTTTTTTATCACCAACGTTTCAATCAACTCGTGGATATCTTCTGCACCTGATGAGACATCAAATTTTTCATTTTTTAAATTCTCTAAAGCAGACAAGATTTTTTTTGCATCATCATTTGTTATGATATTATTTTGAAATAACATCAGAGCATGAGCTTGGCTTCCAAGAATATCATAAAGAGCAATTTCAGAATCATCATTAATTGATGAAACGTAATCTAAAGTAATATCACTCAAATCAGTACCAAGACGAGAACGATACATTACCTAAGGTACTAAAATGGTTATATATAGCATCAATGGTTTTCTCGACATGAGTCAAGATATCAAACTAATGCGAGTGAAAATATTTGATGAGTTATCAAAGATTGTAGATCCAGAAATTAACACATCAATTGTAGAACTAGAATTAATTGATGAAGTTGATATCAACGACAGTAATGTCAAAGTTGATTTGCATCTTACCAGTCCATTCTGTCCAGCAGTGTTCGGTTTTAAGATTTGTCAAGATGTTCATGATAATCTTTTGAAAGTAGATGGAGTAAATGATGTTAAAGTTAATGTCTCAAATCACTTTATGGCAGAACAGATTAACAATCAAGTGAATAACAGTCCAAATCCTAAAAAATCAGGTTAACTTCTAAAACCTAGCATATAGCCTCGAAGTAATTGGATTCCCATTGCAGGATCAACTCCTTTAGGACATACTTGACTACAAGAGCCAGCAAAATGACATCTCCAGATTCCGTGAGAGTCATCAATTATTTTTAATCTAGAATCTTTGCCTTTATCTCTACTATCAGCAACGTATCGATACGCTTGAGCTAATGCTTGAGGGCCAACAAAAGATGAATCAGTAGCCATTGTAGGACATGCAGAATTGCATAAACCACATTTGATACAATTTGCAAATTGGATGTATTGTTCTACTTCTTCAGGAGTTTGCAAGAATTCTTTTTCATCAGATACTAATTCAGTATCATCTCTAATTAGATATGGTTTAATTTTTTGATGGGAATCAAATAATTTTTCAAACTTTACAGCTAAATCACGAATTACTGGGAAATTATTCATTGGTTCAACAGTCACAACATTAGAATCTAATTCACTGATTTTTGTAAAACAGGCCAATCTTGGTTTTCCATTAATTATCATTCCACATGAGCCACATGTAGCTTGTCTACAAGAATAACGAACTGCAACAGAATGATCAAAATGTTTTTTGACATCAAGAATTGCTTCTAGAACAGTAGTCCATTTTTCGTATTTGACATTAAATTCCATGAATTGACTTGATTCGTCATGTTCTGGATTATATCTTGAAATTTTAAGAATGATTGATTTTGCTGTCGAAGATTGTTCATTTGAGATGCTAGATACTTGTGCCATCTCTATACCAACCCCATGTTAGTCATAATAATTGTTCTTGAGCCATATGCTATTAATCCAATCATTGCAGCAAGGCAACCATAAGATACAGCTTTTTCATAAATTCGGCCTTGTTTCAATTCTATCAATATAACTCGTAGTCCATTAAATCCGTGAACAGCAAGCAAGATTAGAATTAATTCTAACATTATAGCATATGGAATGAATTTATAATTTGCAAGTACACTCTCATATTCCAAAGAGTCTGCAAATCCCTGAGTAAGCCGCATCAAAATGTGAACTGCCACTAAAGCCACAGCTGCTAAAGCAGTGCCATAGTGAATTTTCATTATTGTGCTTTCTCTCATATTATTCACCAAACATTACCGCTAAACCATACATCGTTGCAACTGCTGCAAGAACTATTGAAGAATAGATTCCTATCTTATGTCTGTAATTTTGTGATGCTGGATCATATGGATAATCAGGCCTTGCAGGTTTTCCTACACCAACTCCTCCATGTCCCAACATTACTCTAATTCCATTCACAGTATGAAAAACACACATTGCAATTACTATTGCTAAAAATATGTGTCCTTCAGTAGTTTGAGTTAATTCAAGAAATTCATTCCAACCTACTTGTCCCCTTAGAATATTGCTTGTTTCATAAATATGAGCTACAAAATATGCCAATAATCCCAATCCACTTAATCGCATTAACAAATATGCTACACGTTCAATTCCGTATCTAGTAGGATTTATCATTCCTCCAACACCTTCTTTGTGTTCGTCTTGTGGCATCTAGTATTTCCTCTCCACTGGTTGGTACTTAGTAATTGTGACCGGATGTGTTTTCATTATTGGTTCATTTGGATCATAGTAAGCAAGTGTGTGGTGTAAAAAGTTGACATCGTCACGTTTTGGATAATCAGTTCGTGAATGGGCTCCACGAGATTCTTTTCTGTTAATTGCACCAAGTAAAACAATCTCTGCTACTCTAAACATAGAGTCAAGTTCCATTACATTTGTAAAATTAGTATTGTACTCTTTTGCTTTATCATCAACATGTTTCCAAGTCTGTTTCTTTAGATCCCGGATTGTTTTAAGACCTTCAATTAGATCGGTTTCATTTTTGTAAACATATGCTTTATCGTTCATTGTATCAGTAAGTTGTTGTCTAATTTCATATGGATTAACATCGCCACTACCTCTAAAGATTCCATCATAAATTCTCTTTTCTTCAGCTGCCACCATATGATGGGGCCAAGGATTTGTGAATGTGTTGTTTTGAATATAGTCAATGGCTAGTTCACCCGTAATTTTTCCCCAAACAATACATTCCGAGGTTGAATTTGCACCTAAACGATTAGAACCATGAACACTATTACATGCAGCCTCACCAGCAGCCCAAACTCCTTGAATTTCAGTTGCACCATCAATATCAGTGTGTAGTCCACCCATCATGTAATGACAAACAGGTCTAATGTCAAGTAAATCAGTAGCAGGATCTTGACCTGAAAATTTAATTGATATTTCTCTAATGCCACCTAATTTCTCTTTAATTTTTTCATCACCAAGGTGTCTTAAATCAAGTTTCATGCAATCAACACCAGTTTCATGTTTGAATCCTCTACCTTCTTCAATTTCGGTCATAATTGATCTTGATACAATATCTCGTGGAGCTAATTCCATCTTGCCAGCAGCATATGTTTTCATAAATCGTTCACCTATGTTGTTAAGAAGATAACCGCCTTCGCCTCTTGCGCCTT
>JABMOR010000086.1 GCA_013203245.1 Candidatus Nitrosopumilus sp. | reverse complement strand
TCTTTGAAATGTAAAGTAAGTGCCCAAATATGCATTGGATTCGAAATGAATACTAAACCTGCCATGGCAAGACCCATTGTCCATAAATCTGACATGGTTACTGCTACCCAACCAATCAATGGTGGTGAACCCCCACATAATCCACCTAAAATTATGTTAGTTCTTGAATTTCGTTTTAAAATATATGAGTAAATTATAATATTATTTACTAATGCAAATGCTATGAAAGCAGTTGCCCATGCTCCTTGTTCTAATGTGGTAGTAAAAGAGATTCCAAACGCTAGAACTAATGAGATGCCTGCTAATGCCAATCCAAAGTTTCTTGCCTTTACTGCAGGAAAAATTCTTTTTGATGGTAAAGGTCGGTCTTTTGTTCTTTCCATGATTGCATCAATATCTCTATCATGATAATTGGTCAAAGTATTTGCAGCAGCTGAACCAGACGCAACTGAAAATAACATCAAAAGCCATGTTGCTGGAGATATTTCTATGTTGTAAATATTGGAAGCTGTTAATGCTGCACCAAATGCTGTAAAAACTAGTAAATACCAAATTTTTGGCTTTGTCAATTCATAATATACTGCTACTCTGGATTCAGATTTTTGCTTTTGCAATATTAGTCACTATCCTTTGATGGCATATATGGCATTGCTTTCATTCGTGATTTCATTTCAATAAATGATTCAGAAGACTGAATTCCTTCAATTCTACCAATTTTCTCAGAGACCATTTTATGCATTTGATCTAATGATTTTGAATATATTGTAACTAGAATGTCAAATCTACCTGTAACTTCTGCAACTTCTCTAACTCCATCTATTTTGAATAATTCTTCAATAATATGATCTCGTTGTTTTGTATCCATATTGATTCCAGCTACTGCTTTAACATTATATCCAAGTTCTTCATCATTGACAACGATTGTAAAACGTTCAATCAGTTTTCTCTTTACCAATCGTTTGATTCTTGAATATACTACAGACGAGTTAACATTAATTTTTTTTGATAAACGAGGGACTGAAATTGAGGCATCATTAGATAATTCTGATAAAATCTGTAAATCCAAGTCATCTACTTTTGCCATCTAAAACACCTGAGTCGATATGTATTTCTGGATCTTATAAAGTTATTATTGTAAAAATTACAAAAAATTATCTAAATCTTGCCTTTTTTGTATAACATCTCTGCTAACAAAACTGCTCCTTTCGCTGAACCCATTTTTTTATTGTGGGAGAACAACATGTATTTCAAACCGTTATCAAACAATTCTTCTGTTTCCACCCTTCCAATTGTTGTAGTCATTCCGTCTCCAACACTTCTTTCCATTCTTGGTTGAGGTCTAGTTGGATCTTCATGAAATGCATAGTACTTTTCAGGAGCAGATGGTAATCCAGCTACTGAAATATCTTTGTTGTATTGATCATAGGTCTCTTTTGCTTTTGCGGGATCAATTTTTTCTGTAGTCTCAACAAAAACTGATTCTGTATGTCCATCTATCACAGGAACTCTGGTACAAGTACAACTAATTCTAATATCTGCATCTTCAATTTTTCCATCTTTTAGCTTGCCTAAAATTTTCCTTGTTTCTAATTTTACTTTACCTTCTTCTTTTGGAATATATGGAATAATGTTATCAGTGATTCCCATTGCAGAGACACCCGATTTTCCACCGCCAGATATTGCTTGCATTGAAGTCATCATGACTTTTTTTGCTCCATATTTTTCAAGTAATGGTTTTAATGTAATTGCTAAACCCGTTGTAGTACAATTTGGTAATGGTGCTACCCAACCTTTCCAATTCCTATTCTTTTTTTGAATCTCAAGTAATTCTGTTTGCTCATCATTAATTCCTGGAATTAGTATTGGCACATCCTCTTCATATCTATAAGCAGAACTTGTAGAGATAACTGGCAAATCTGCTGCCATCTTAGTTTCTATATCTCTGGCTGCTTCTGATTCTACTGCTGAAAATACAAGATCCAATTGAGATACGTCTAGTTCATCAACTGATTTAACTGTCATTTCTTTGATATATTCTGGAATTTCTCCTCCTACATCCCATGCGACAATTCCACTTGCATCTTTAATTGCATCTTCATATTTTTTTCCTGCTGAACGTGAAGATGCGGCAATTTGAGTAACTTCAAACCATGGATGATTATTCAATGACTGAACAAATTCTTGACCCACAGAACCCGTAACTCCAATTATTGCCACTCTTTTCTTACTCATATTTTGATTATTGATCGCTTTCAACTAATAATCGTTTTCTGTATTACCAAAACATACTAAATCGGCTAATTCTATTTGGAACTGTGAAAATACAAATAAAATCATCAATTATTAGGCATATACCTGTAGTTCATGGTGGAAGAAATCCTTCACAAAGCATTGATTCACAAATCATTGATTTTAGTTCAAATGTATCTCCTATAGGAACTCCGTTATCCGTAAAAAAAATTCTCAAAAAAAACATTGAAAATATCAAACACTATCCAGACTTTAGTTCATCAACAGTGATTTCAAGCCTAAAAAAATACACAAATTTAGAAAAATCAAATCTTATAGTTGGGAATGGGGCAATTGAGATACTTTATAATTTCTGCTTTGCATTTTTATCTAAAAAAACTAAAGTATTGATTCCAATTCCAACTTTTCAAGAATATGAAACAGTATCTAAACTCAATGAATGTCAAATTTCATATTTTAAAACTATGAATTTATCTGAAAATCTAGATATTTTTATTTCAAAAATCCCAAAAAATGGATGTGTATTTATTTGTAATCCAAATAATCCTACAGGACAACTATTATCAAAAAATCAATTACTTCAAATAATTAGAAAAGCAAAAAAATTGTCTACAATTGTATTTGTAGATGAATGTTTTATAGAAATGGTTCCAGAATCAAATGAATCAATAATATCATATGTTAAAAAATACAAAAATCTTTTTGTTTTACGTTCGTTGACCAAATCATTTGCATTACCTGGAATTCGTATTGGATATGCAGCAGGTTCAAAAGAAATCATTAAAATTTTACAAAAAATAAAAATTCCATGGAGTGTTAATTCATTAGCTCAAGATGCAGCAAACACTGCTCTTAAAAATAAATCACATCTTATTAAATCAAATTTTGTAATTAAAAAAGAACTAAATTATTTAACAAATAAAATTAATAAATTGAATGGATTTGATTGTAATAATTCTTCAACAAATTTTATTTTGGTAAAAATAATGAAAGATTCAACTCAATTACAAAAGAAATTGCTTGAACACAAAATCTTAATTAGAGATTGTAAAAATTTTAGAGGATTAAATAATCATCATATTAGAATTGCTGTTAAATCTCACAAAGACAATCTAAAACTTGTAAAAGCATTGGAGAAAATAAAATGAAATCTTTGATGATCCAAGGTACTTCTTCTGGAGCCGGAAAAACAACATTGGTAGCCGCACTTTGCAGAATTTTTTCTGATAAAGGTTACAGTGTTGCACCTTTCAAATCCCAAAATATGTCAAATTTTACATATATTACGCCTGAATTTGAGATATCTCGTGCTCAGGCAATTCAGGCTATTGGTTCACGATGTAAAATCACTCCTGATCTAAATCCAATTTTACTAAAGCCAATAGGAAATTACAGCAGCATTGTATATCTAAATGGAAAACAATACAAGAAAATGCATGCAAAAGAATACTATGAAAAATTTGTAAATCATAAAGGAATTGACATTGCAGTAAAATCTCTTAAGACATTACAGAAAAATTATGATTTAGTCATTTTAGAAGGTGCAGGTTCTCCAGCTGAAATTAATTTACAAAAATTTGATATTGCAAATATGAGGATTGCTCACAAAGCAAATGCATCTGTATTATTAGTTTCAGATATTGACCGAGGTGGTTCTTTTGCAAGTCTTGTTGGAACGATGGCTTTAATTGAAAAAAAATATCAAAAACTGGTGAAAGGTTTCATTTTTAACAAATTCAGAGGAGACTTAGATATACTAAGGCCTGGATTTCAAAAACTCAAAAACATTACAAAGATACCTGTTATAGGAACTGTTCCGTTAATACAGTTAGACTTACCTGAGGAAGATTCTCTTAATGCTAACCCTAAAGATATTCAATGGACTAAGAAAAATATTTCAAAAATTGATGATGAATTAAATAAATTGGCAAAAATTGTCAAATCAAATATTGATATAAAATCTATAGAGAAAATGTTACAATGATTATTGAATCTTTTTTTATAATTGGTTTAGCTATGGTACTTGATTTCAAATTTGGAGATCCTAAAAATAAATATCATCCTACGTCTTGGATTGGAACATTAATTGCCAAACTTACTCCAATAGCAAAAAATGAACATCCTACAATAGAAAAATTTGGTGGTGTTTGTATTGTTACAATTACTTCTGGTTTGGTAATTTTACTACTTTTTGCATTAAATATCGGAATAACTTTGATAACTATTGACTATGTTTCATTGAT
>JABMOR010000145.1 GCA_013203245.1 Candidatus Nitrosopumilus sp. | reverse complement strand
CAACTTCACGACAACGACCTCGCACAAGCGATCGAGGACGGCCTGCCGTCCGCAATTAGCCGTGAAGGCCTCCTCGATCAGCACGTCCAGTGTCGCCTGAAGCCCCTCACTTTGCGCGAATGGCACGACGACAACTTCGGGTAGGGCCAAGGCAAGGGGATTGGCTTCGCCGCCGAGATCGATTTTGGCGCAAAGAAGTTCAACTTGTTGATTTTTCCCATCGGTTTCCAACCGGTGCTGCAGACCTTGCGGATAGAACAGGACTGTTGGTTCGGTAACCTCAAAGGGGATGCTGTCCGCGTTCGTGACGCGAAGGCAGCCACTGCGAAGGATGTGCAGATGTCCGCCAGAATCGGATGTCACGAAGTCCGCCGAACCGCACATCAGACCGGTGTGAAAAACGCCCGTCTTAATCTGGAAGCGCTGGAGGAGGCCAGAGAGTCTGTCGGGTATTGCTGGAGCCGCCATTTGTACCTTCTGCAATATAATACGCACCAATTATCTCATTTAATACGGCATGATTGCCATTATGTCGAGTTGATTGACTGTCGTGTGATCATGGAATGAGGTGGTGAGAAATGGTTCGTTTGTCTGACTTAGCGGAGATCGAGGCGAATATGTTGCGGGCGATCCCGTGCGAACCGTTCGATACCGAACCTTGGGTGTCGGGACCGCCGCTTCGCGAACGGCGGGTCGCGATTGTCACGACAGCCGGACTCCATCGGCGCGGCGAACAGAATTTCACCGTATCGGATGCTAGTTACCGCGTAGTTCCGGGCGATGTGGCCGGAAGTGACCTGGTAATGAGCCATATCTCGGTCAATTTTGACAGAAGCGGTTTTCAACAGGACGTCAATGTCGTGTTTCCGATTGATCGTCTGCGCGAGCTTGAGCGAGTTGGCGAGATTGGGTCATTGGCAAATTTTCATTATAGTTTCATGGGCGCCGCTGGTCGGCCACACGATTTCGAGCCAACTGCGCGTGAGGTCGCCGGTTTGCTCAAGGAAGACGGCGTTAACGCTGTGCTTCTTTGTCCCGTCTGACCCAACTGCACGACCGCCGTGTGCGGTCTCGGCCATTTCTTGGAAGACGAAGGTATTGCAACTGTCGGCATAAGCCTGGTGCGCGAACATACGGAGGCGATCCGCCCGCCGCGGGCATTGTGGGTTCCCTTCGAGCTTGGCCGGCCGTTTGGTGTACCGAACGATGCCGCCTTCCAAACCAGTGTTGTGCGTGGCGCGCTGCGGCTTCTGAATTCGAACGACGGTCCAGTCTTACTTGAGGATTATCCGGAGGACGCGCCTGAATCCCAACCGGGAGAAGGGTCGGATTGGGTTTGCCCAGTCCGGCTTGCTCCACCCCCAGCGGAAGGCGAAACAGAGTTGGCGGCAGCAATGATTGAAGAGATACGGCGGCTTGCCCCGTGGTACGCGCTAGCTGTCGAAACACGCGGGCGCACGACTTTCGGCGCAGGCGGGCTCTCCATTGAAGCGGCCGCTCGGTTTATTGCGGATTTTGCTGATACCACCGTGCCCAGGAATCCGTGTCCCGAACTGTCGCTGGGAGACGCGTTCAAACTCGCGTTTGAGGATATCAGGGCTTGGTACACGGAGGCCGCCACGGCGCGCCCGGGCGCGGCGAATGCGAGCGAGCTCGCGGACTGGTTCTGGAACGAAACATCCGCAGGCGCGATCCTGCGTCGCATTCAGGCGCAGCTGGCCGACGGCGAGGACAAGCAGCTCAGCCTCGTTGCCAAGCGCTTTCTGTTGCCGCGAACGCAGGAACGACACACTGATTAACCAACGCAACTTTATCGAAAACAAAGGAGAGCATTAGATGTCATTAGCAGAACAATTGGACGCCTTACGCGAGGCCGCCGGCAAACGAATTCCAGCCGACAAACGGGCGATTATGGGTCAGGCAACCGCTGATTTGCGGAACTCCGGCATTCTCGACGGCGTCGCCAAACCGGGCGACCATCTGCCGGACTTTTCCCTGCGCAACGCCTATGGGGTGGAAGTGCATTCCGCCGACTTGCTGAGTCAGGGCGCAGTCGTGCTCAGCGTGTTTCGAGGAACATGGTGACCCTACTGTAATGCAGAGCTGTATGCTTTGCAGGCCGTTCTTGAAGAACTCGAAGAAAACAATGCCAGCCTGGTAGCGCTGACGCCACATTTACCGGAATACAGCATCACCATGATGGAAAAGAATGCACTGAATTTCCATTTGCTGTCGGATCCAGGCAATGACTATGCGGCGCAGCTCGGTCTCCGTTTCGAGGTGCCGGCCGCGTTGAAGGAAGTTTATGGCGGGTTCGGCATCGATTTGCCGAAATACAACGGCGATGAGAGTTGGACCTTGCCTATCCCGGCCCGCTTCGTGGTCGATTCCGGCGGCATCATCCGCGTTGCCGATATCGACGTCGATTACACGCGGCGGCCAGAACCGAGCAAAACGGTAGCTGACGTCAAGTCGCTTGCCTGATTCTGAATGGAGCTCACACAATGAATGAGTCGTCGTCCTACACGCCGCCGAAAGTCTGGCAATGGGAGAAAGAGAACGGGGGACAATTCGCCACGATCAACCGCCCGACCGCGGGCCCGACACATGACAAGGAACTGCCGGTCGGCAAGCACCCCATGCAGCT
>JABMOR010000085.1 GCA_013203245.1 Candidatus Nitrosopumilus sp. | reverse complement strand
GGCGATATTGTTATTGTTGCAAACATTGCAGTTTTTGCAATTGTAATTACGTTTGCTGCTGTAAATTTGTCTGTGATTGTTTTACGTTATACGGAACCTGATATTGAACGGAAATTCAAGGTTCCCATCAATATTGGAAAATTCCCAGTTCTTCCATTGTTTGGAGTAGGAATTTCGGTGTATATGGTATTCCAATTTGAAATTGAAATTGTACTCGTAGGATTTGCAATCATAGGAATTGGTACGGTTTTCTACAAGATTTCAAAAAATTACAGGCCTAAATCCCAATAATGCATTCAAATTTGATTCTTAAAATTAGTTTTAATAATTGAAATTAGGATTGTAAATTAGTGAATATTGAACAAGAATTAATCCAAGCAGTAATTGCAGTTTTGCTTTTAGTTGGAGTGGGAAGAATACTCGGAATGTTGTGTTCCAGATTTTGTTTTCCAGAAATTATAGGTTATGTTGTAACTGGAATTATTTTAGGGCCGTATGCAATTTCAGCCAAACTTGGAATGATTAACATGAACAAAATTGACAGCTTTAATCTTATACCTAGAAAACAAAATTTGATTTTAAAAAGGTTCTACTGGTTTTCGTAAAATAATTGGCGTTCGTACAAATTATGCATCTGCATACATTGAGACTTCCCATGCTGTAGGAGTTTGTGCAAATGCAGAGTATTCCCTGTATTTTAATTCAGAATACTGCTCAATGAAATCTTTTGTGAAGACATCTTCCAAAAATTTGGAATCACTTGCCAAAGAATCAAGCGCGCCTTTTAACGATATAGGCAAAGCGCCAATGTTGTATTCTCTTTTCTTCTCTGTGGAAAGCTTGTATACGTTTTCTTCAATAGGATCTCCCGGATCAATCTTATTTTTTATCCCGTCCAATCCTGCTAACAACAGTCCAGCCTCCAAGAGATAGATGTTGGCAGTAGGATCAGGTACACGGTATTCAATTCTTTTACTTTTTTCCTGATTCCTGTTATACATTGGAATTCTAACAGCAGTAGAACGATTGGCTAATCCCCAACAAACATTGACCGGCGCCTCAAATCCAGGAACAAGGCGTTTGTAAGAATTTGTGGTAGGATTTGAAATTGCACATAATGCCGCAGCATGACTTAGAATTCCTCCAACATAATATCTTCCAGTTTGACTCATCTGTGCCAAATCATCGTCTTTATCATACATTACATTCGTATTTTTATTCCATAAGCTTTGATGAGTATGCATAGCAGACGCATTATCACCAAAAATCGGTTTTGGCATGAATGTTGCAACTTTATTTTTTCTTTTTGCTTTGACCTTCACTAAATTTTTGACAGCAATTACGTTGTCTGCCATTGCAATCATCTCATCATAAACCAAGTTGATTTCACATTGGCCAGAAGTTGCCACCTCGTGGTGTTCAGCTTCGATTTTTATTCCAAAATAATTATACAAATCATCACATACGTCTTTTCTAAATCCAGCGAGGGTATCCTTGGGCTGTGATGGATAATATCCTTCCTTGAAAGATATCGCAGTACTCACGTTTCCTTTTGCCCATGGCGATTCTTTGGATTCTATAGAGTAGCCTGAACCTCCCCCAGCATGAGTTGCAGCATATGGTGATGGATAAACATTGATGGCATCAAAAACAAAAAATTCTATTTCAGGGCCCCAATTAGTATGAGTTAATCCAAATTCCTGAAGTTTTTCTGATGCTTTACGTGCAATTGCTCTCGAGTCCCGATTATATCGAGATTCTTTATTTGTACCACCATCATAAAGATCACAGAACATTCTTGCATTTTTACGAGTTCCAGGATCATATTCTTGTGGAAGAATTCTAAATGATGATGGATCAGGTAATAGAATCATATCTGAATTATTCACAGATTTAAATCCAACAATAGAACTTGCATCTAATTTTTCAAGGCCATTTACAAAACTATTTTTGTCAATTGCATAGCTTGGCATTCCAACACTATGAAGTTCACCAAAAATATCCACAAACCAAAAATCTATGAAGGATATATTTTCATCTTCAATAGTTTGTAATACTTGATCTATGTTCAATTTAATAATTTTTATGGATCATTTTACTAATGTTGTCTTGTAAGTTAGAGTTGTCAAGTTAGTCAGGTTAATTCTAAGATTCAGGATAATCTTCAATTGGATGTGTTGCTTTGAAATTTTTCATCTCGTCATCAAAGAAGAATTTTTCAGTAAGGGCAGGTTTCAAATCATCCAACCAAATTGCGTTTTCATCATATTTGGCAAAGAATGGTACTTGTACCCAATCAGGATTTCTACCTTGTAAAAATCGCAAAACAATAACTTTTTGATCATTTAGATTTGCAGTTCCAATCACATGCACTTTTCCTGGAGTAGCAGACATGCTTGGTCCACGAACAGTTCTAGCTAATCCACTAACTGAAGAATATGCTTTTTTGAAAATTTCATAAGCCTTTACCAGAGGAATTCCAAAGTAATGTTGAGCCCCAGTATCTCTAACTACAAACATGTAGTATGGAATACATCCCAACTGAACCTGTTTGCTCCACATTTTAGCCCACATTTCTGCATCGTCGTTGATATGTGCTAATAGAGGAGATTGGGTTCTGATTTGTGCGCCTGTTTTTCTTACTTCTTTAATTGCATTTTTTACTGCATCAGTTGATAATTCGTTCAAATGATTAAAGTGAGCCATAAATGCGAGATGTAATCCATTATCAGTAATCTTTCTAAAAATATCTAACATTTCTTGAGAATCAGAATCTGTTAGAAATTTGTATGGCCAATATGCTAGTGCCTTTGTTCCAATTCTAATTGTTTTGAGATTTGGAAGTTTAGCATCAATCAAAGCATCAATATATTTTGAGAAAATTTTTGCTTTCATTATCATTGGATCACCACCAGTGAAAAGCACATCACTGATCTCTGGATGTTCTCTTACATATTGAACCAATTGTTCTCCCTCGTGCATAGCAAATTTCATTTCATCCATACCAACAAATTGTGGCCATCTAAAACAAAAAGTACAATATGCATGACATGTTTGGCTTTGACTAGGGAAAAAGAGACAAGTTTCTTTGTATTTGTGTTGCATTCCAAATAATTTGGTTCCGTCTTTTAGTGTTGGAACATTTAATTCCATTTGACCTGCAGGATGTGGATTTAGTTGTAAACGAATTTCATTTGCAATTGCAGTAATTTCTTTCTTATCTAAATTATTTTTTAAGGCAGTTGCCATTTTTTCATAATGTTCTGGTTTTAGCATTCCTTTTTGAGGAAATGTTAAGACAAAGATTGGATCGTTTGGAATATTATTCCAGTCAATTAATTGTTCAACGACATAATTATTTGCTTTAAAAGGTAAAACATTTGCTACAACCTCCATTTCAAATTGAGTTTCTTCACTTAGTTTTTGAATTTGTGGAAGTGTACGAAAATTTGATAACGTATAAGATTTCAGAGATGGTGAATTAGTCCATACTGTTTCTTGATAGGTCATTTTATAATTAGTACGTTTACCCTTGTTAAACCTTACAGGATTTTTACGCATGAAATTTATTGATTTTATAAAAAATGGATTAGAAATGATATTAGAGGTTACCTTTGTATTCTAGAACATGAATTTGATTAGAATGGTGCTTATACATGGCTGAGGAAAGCTTGTCACAAATTCCAGTCGGAGAGTTTGAAACAGTTTCACAGCTTTTAGCATCAAATGAATCGCTTCAAATTGCATTTTCTATAATGATTATAGGAATAGTTGGAATATCTGTTGGTTATAGTAAATTTTCTACTTGGGTTGGTTCTCAAAAATTCTATTATCAAAGACCACATTTTTCTCGATTTGTACGAAGAGCAGTTCTACCATTTTTTGCAATTGCATTAATCACTGCAATTAATGTACATATACAAACGGGAGTTTTATTTGGAGAAGATTTGTCAATTATTAAAGGTGAAGATATATCGCCTGCAGAAACATTTGCAAAGATTCTCAATACATTCAACATTTTGGTAATAGGTTATACGATTTCTCATCTTATCCCAATCGCTTTAAACAAACGTGAAAAATCTGGGTTAGAAAAAGAAAATTTTGATGCTTGGTTTGAAATGAGAGGATTTGTTGATGACGATAAAGATTTATTTCATAGATTGTACAAATGGGTTCCACCAAATGTAACTCCTGAAGAAATTGAAGAAAATAAATTTAAAAAAATGATGCAAACAGAAGAAGGCAAGTTAGAGTTAGAGCAATTCAGAACAACAAAAGGAAATCCAATTGGTGGATATGAAAAATTAGTTGACAAGCCATTTGAAGAATGGAAAAAATCTGAACGTTCAAAATATGAGAAATATTATCAAAACTGTATCACTGGTAACAATCAATCTGGAAGAAAGTTAAAACCAGGTGCAAAACCTGATGAGATATTTCCTATTGATGTATGGAGAGAAGAGAAGAAAGAGAATGAATTTGAACCAATAATTCCAAGTTCTCGTCCTCCAGGATACGCAAAAAAGAAACAAGAGGGTATTCCAAAATCAGCAAAACAAATTCTTCCAGCCGGAATTTTTATTATAACAATTATAGGAGTTGTTGCTTGGTGGGGGGTTGATTTGATTGTTCTTGCTACGGCTACAGGAGGAATGGCAATTGGCGTAGGTTTAGCATTACAAGAAACTTTGCAAAATTATTTTGCATATTTTCTCATTAGAAAAGATAAAATATTTGTTGAGGGTGAGCGCATAAAACTCGATACAGGGTATAATGGCTATGTACACAAAATTACGCCTAGAGTAACATATCTTCGAGATGCATTAAACGAATCTATCGCAATAATTCCAACAAGACAATTAGTTAATGCACAGGTAATTAATTATACACAGGGAATAAAGATGGTACCTGCAATTGTAGATGTTGGTGTTTCTTATCTTAATGATCCTAAACAAGTTTCAGCTATTCTTGTAAAAGTTGGAAAACGTGCAATGAAAGAAGTTGTTGATGATAAAGGTAAACATCTAATCAGACAAATTAGATGTCCGCATTTGGAACATAACCGGCCAAGTTGTGGTTGTGATAAAGATATTCATGTTGATATCAATCAACCAATTGTAAGATTTAATCAGTTTAATGATTCTGCATTAGATTTTTCATTATGGGTTTATGTTAGAGATTATGGTGCACAATTCAAAACTAAAACTGATATGAGAATTATCATGTATGAAGAATTTAAAAGATATGATATTAGAATTCCATGGCCAATTAGAACAGTATACCAAGGAGATGAAAAACGTGAACAAGAAGAAATTGAGAAGTTAAAGGATCAAAGAAACAAGGTCATTGATGAATATGGTATTGGAGATATTGGTCACGGTAGTGGCGAAAGTGAGTGATCTTCTTAAAACTTAAGAATCCCATTAATTCATATTTTCTTGTTGAGTAATTTATCAGTAATTGCAGGTAAATCTTCTGAAGAACTAGCAAAAAAGCTATCTAAAAAAATAAATGCAAATCTTGTAAAATCAGAAGTTAGAATTTTTGCTGATGGAGAAAGTAAGACAACTCTAAATGGAAAAATATCTAAAAAAAAATCTATTGTCGTACAATCAATTTATCCTCCAGTTGATACAAATCTAATTCAGGCATTATCACTCATTTCAAAAGCTAAAGAAACATCCTCTGAAGTAATTGCTGTAATTCCATATATGGGATATGCAAGACAAGATAGGGAATTTTTACCAGGAGAAATTGTTACTATGAAAGTACTTGGAAAATTATTCAAAGGTGCTGGTGCATCAAAAATTATAGCTGTTGATATTCACAGTATGATAGGTTTCAAGCATTTTACAATAAAAACAAAGAATGTATCAGCAATTCCTGAACTTGTACAATATATCAAGAAATTGAGCCTGAAAAATCCTTTAGTTGTATCACCAGATCAAGGAGGAAAAGAGAGAGCTAGAGAATTTGCAAAAGAATTAGGTTCAGAATACATTGCTTTAGAGAAAATAAGAGATAGAAAAACAGGAAAAGTTCAGATAAAAACAAAGAATATCGATGTAGTAAATAGAGATTTGATTTTAGTTGATGATATGATTAGTACTGGAGGAAGTATTGTTAAAGCTACACAATTTCTTAAAAAGCAAAAATGTAAAAAAGTCTATGTTGCATGTACTCATGCACTTTTAATGAATGATGCTGAAAAAAGAATTAAAAAAGCTGGTGTTATAAAAATTATTAGTACAAATACAATTCCTGGAAAAACATCTATTGTAGATATTTCTAATACCATAGCAAAAGCAATTTAATTATGCCAGAAAGTTTTTTTGTCTTATCTAAAGACTATCTAGAACTTGCAACAGATGAAATTACTGCAATAGCAAAAATGTATGACAGATTTTCTAAAATTAAAATAATTTCTAATTTAGTAATTGTTCAATCAAAAACAAATGGGAATGAAATAGCCAAACGTGCCACATTTGTAAAAACTTCTGGACAAATTTTACGAAAAATGTCAGGATTATTTTTAGATGAAGAGAATTTAGGAGTTTTGAAAAATGCAAAATCTTTTGTTTGTAGAGTTGTTAATTTATCATCAAATCAATTTAACATTCCTGAACTAGAAAGTTCTATGGGAGATATGATATCAAAATTCTCTCATGCAAAAGTTAAATTAGAAAATCCAGACATTACCGTATATCTAATTTTTACAAATAATGAAAACTTTTTTGGATTTTCAAAACGAGTTAAAGAACAAGTAAGACCAAAAAAGACCAAAAAATATCCTCATGAATTGGATTGGAAATTAACCAGGGTAATGATAAATTTGATTGGAATGAAAAAAGGAGAAACCGTATGTGATCCATTTTGTGGAACAGGCACTACACTACTTGAAGCAGAATCAATGGGGATTCATGGAATTGGGTTAGATTTTGATGAAAAAATGTGTGAAATTGCTAAAGAAAATCTTAAGGCAAATAATTATCATTCAGAAATTTTAAATTCAAAATTTCAAGAATTATCAAAAATATCCAATAAATTTGATGGAATTGTTACTGATCTACCATATGGAACAGCCTCAAAAACATCAGAAAAACCTCAAGAAATACTGAAGAAATTTTTTTCAATTCTACCTAAACGAAAAAGAATAGCAATAATGTACAAAAAAGAGATGGATTTTAACTCAAAATTAAGTGGATTAAAAAAATATCATATCTATAGGCATAAAAGCCTGACAAGAACAATTCTGATAAAATGAAACTTGTATTCTTAGGAACATCAGCTGCCCAACCCACTGAAAATAGAGGACTATCGTGTATTTGTTTAGAAAGAGATGGTGAGATCTTAATGTTTGATGCAGGAGAATCTTCTCAAATATCATTTATGAAATCTGGTTTAGGATGGAATAAAAAAATGAAATTGTTTGTTACACATATGCACGGAGATCATTGTGTAGGAATTTTAGGATTATTACAAACAATGTCTATGCAAAATAGAACTGAAACATTAGAAATTTTTGGACCAAATGGAATTGAAGAATTTATTGGAGCAAATATAAAAGTCTTAAATTTTGGATTATCATTTCCTATTTTAATAACTATCATTAAAGAAGGAAAAATATTTGAAGATGAAAAATTTTCTGTTCATGTCTGTAAAGCAAATCATTCGGTAACTGCTTTCTCGTATTTATTTGAAGAAAAAGATAAACCTGGACGATTTAATCTTGAGAAAGCTAAGCAATTAGGAATTCCTGAAGGAAAACTATGGAGTGATTTGCAAAAAGGCCATGATATTATAATTAATAATAAAACAATAAAGTCAGATCAAGTATTAGGAGAAAAACGTCCAGGTAAAAAAATTGGAATTTCTGGTGATACTATG
Organism: Candidatus Nitrosopumilus sp.; assembly: GCA_013203245.1. Lineage (GTDB taxonomy): Archaea > Thermoproteota > Nitrososphaeria > Nitrososphaerales > Nitrosopumilaceae > Nitrosopumilus. Next base: position 16,198 of record JABMOR010000085.1, on the reverse strand, counting down.
CCAACTACAGAATTAGAAAAATTTTTTAAGAATTGTGATTATCTAGTATTTGATTCAACATTTTTAGATGAAGAAAAAGATAGAGCTCGAGACACATGTCATTCTACTGCAAAACAAGCTGCAACATTAGGAAAAAATGCTAATGTAAAAAATTTAATTTTAACACATTTTTCAGCTAGATACAAAGATGAAGAAGGACATTTGAAAGAAGCACAAAAAACTCATAATTCAGTGATAACAGCTAAAGATCTTTTAGAAATAGAAATTAAATAAAATGTTTGATGTGATTAAAGATCAAATTAAAAATTATAAAAAAATTGTTTTTGTAACAGGAGCTGGAATTTCACAAGAAAGTAGAATTCCTACATTTCGAGGAAAGGACGGATTATGGAGAAATCATGATCCAATGAAATTAGCCACAATAGATGCATTTTATGATAATCCGAAACTAGTATGGGAGTGGTATAACGAAAGAAGGAAGAATATTTTTCAGGCACAGCCAAATTTAGGTCATAAAGCGATTGCAGAACTAGAAAAATATGCTCAAGTTACGGTTCTAACACAAAATATTGATGGATTACATCAAAAATCTGGAAGTTCAAAGGTATTGGAGCTACATGGTAATATCGTAAAGATCAAATGTTCTGTTTGTAACTATAAAGAAGAAATTTTGACAGAAATTTCTAACTTACCACCTCTTTGTAAATGTGAAAATATACTTAGACCTGATGTTGTATGGTTTGGAGAACCATTACCACAAGATGTATGGCAAAATGCTATAGATTTTGCAAGTCAATGTGATTTGATGATAATAGTAGGTACATCACTTGTAGTATCTCCAGCAAATACACTACCACTTTATGCCAAACAAAACAATGCAACATTAATTGAAATAAATCCAGAAAATACTGAGATGTCAAAAGAAATGAATGAAATAATTAGGAAAACTAGTACAGAAACATTACCAAAACTAGTTTCATTATTTAAAATGAATTATGATTGAGAAAATATGCCAGCAATTTTGGTATCAGAAGAATCTCCTGAATTATAAACTGATGAAGTAACAGTTCCATAATCTTCATGTTCAACAACCATATCTATGTAATATGGAATTCCTGTTGCATCATTTACATTTGTATCAAACATTGAAGTATAAAATGTTCCAGAAAAGATTTCTTTATCCACAGTTCTAATAATCACATAAACGCTTTTTGTTTTACCACTTGTATCAACATATTGAAGAAGAATATTATCATCAGATTGTTGTTTGGTAGACAAAGAAAGTGTATCAGGGGGAATTTTAATAGTATTTTGAGTTGAAACAGTGTTAGTTGATGATGGATTAGTTGAACCTGAATTCGAACTACCAGTAAAAATATTTTGAATGGCTTCTATAGGATTAAAATTAGAAACTTCTTCTTTAATTAGTTTTTGAGAAGATTCTTTGACATTGGAAATTTCATTACTTACTTTATCTCCAACATCACTAATTTCATTTGATATTGATTCACTTGTTTTATCTACGATCTTATCAATTGATGAATCAATTCTTTGCTCCACAGAATCTGAAGCCTTTGTGCCAAAAATGTTTAGATCATTTTTTAAAGAATCAAACACGGTTGCAGATGTTGTAGGAAGAAAGCTATCAATTTCATTTGAAAATATCATGCCACCTAAGATTACAATGCCAGCAATTATGCCTAGTTTAATGAACATCAATGAGTAGTTTAAAAAAATAGATTTTAGATTCAAACTAAAAAAAATAGTCAAAAAGAAGTGAATTTTCTTAGCTAATTTTCATTAATTCAGAAAGGATATCCAATCAATTATTGTATCAATATTTGATGAAGTTAGAGTCACCTTGATTGGACCAAGAGGTGATTCTTCAGCTTCATCACATATTGCCACTATTCCAACAAAAGCTGCTTGTTTATTTAGAAAAAACCAGGTACTATCGCCTTCTAAATTATTTTCTAAATTGCGTGTGTAAATTTTTTGAGATTGAGAAGAAAAAATTGTTTCATAAATTTTTTCCAATGATTTTAATTCATTTGATTGTGCTTTAATCAAAAAAGATTCATTCTTTATGATGGAGTATGGAAAAATATTAGAAATTGCTTGTTTTACTTTATCAGGATCTTCAGATAAATTTATTGGACAGATTATTTCTACTTTACATTTAATGGTTGGAATTTTCATTGTATCCAACTTTGAATAATTTTAAAAGTCTGTTCAATTAATTCTTCTTTTGTTATACCAACGTTAGATATCGCATAATCAGAAAGTGCAATTGAATTACTTATACCAACACCTAATTCACGATTATCTCTTTCATCAAAGTGTTGTTTTGTTTGAGGATCATCTGATCTTCCTCGTTTTTGTAAAAAATCAAATCTAGCATCAGTAGAAGCATGAACTGCCAATAATTTTACTATACCATATTTTTTTAGTATTTGAATTTCATCATTTGATCTAACTCCATCTATTAAAATTACATTTGAAGTTGAAGATTCTATTTGTGGTTTAACTAGTTCTGCTATAGCACCAGGACCATTTTTCTCTCTTAGCTCAAGCATTAATTTTCCTAAATTTTCTCTAGTTGATTCCAAATTTCTTTTTTTTGCCTCTTCTCTAACAGCATTACCCATATTGATAATCTCATAGCCTTTTGGTTCTAATCCTTCTGCAATGGTAGACTTGCCAGCTCCCGGCATTCCTGTTAAACATACAATTAGTTTTGTCAATATTTATCAAAAAAAAGGCTCGTCTATGAAGTTACCGGAAATAATTATAAACATACTTCAAAAAATGTTATGATGCGTGTCTTTGTAGCAATTGAAATTACAAATAATGAAGTAATAAATTCAATTAAAAAATTTCAAGAAAATATCAATATTGATGCTAAACCTGTAGAATTAACAAATTTGCATTTTACTTTACAATTTTTAGGGGAAATTTCAAAGGAAATGATTCAAAAAATTATTCAATCTCTTCAAACTATAGAATTTTTAAGTTTTAATGTCAATTTAAAAGGAATTGGTGCATTTCCTAAACCTAAATTTCCAAGGGTAGTTTGGATTGGAACAGATGATAATGGTGGAAATATGTTAATTCAACTATCTAAAAAAGTAGAAAAAATGTTAGAACCGTTAGGATTTTTTTCAGATAAACCATTCAAACCTCATATCACAGTATTTAGAATTAAAAAGAAGATTGGAGATATATCAGGAGAATTGGAAGGTAATAAAATGGTAAATTTTGGAATACAAAATGTTTCAAATATCAAATTGAAAAAAAGTGTATTGTCACCAAATGGACCAATTTATTCAGATTTATTGGAGATAAGAGCTAAAAAATGAAACAAATAATTTCCAAAATTTCTAAAACTGTAATTCCTTCAAAAATTACAGAAGAATCAAAAAAACAAATTGCAAAATTAGCATATGATTTAGTTGAAAAAGAAATTAAAAAATATTCAGAAGTGATTGGATTAGAATTTGGAGGATCATTTGCTAAAGGTACTTGGTTATCTAAAGATGCAGATATTGATATTTTTATAAAATTTAAAAAAAATGTATCAGAACAAAAATTTGAAAAAATTTCTAAAAAAATTGGTTTTGATTCATTAAAAAAATATCATCCATATGTTAGATATTCTCAACATCCTTATGTTGAGGCTAAAATCAAAAATACAAAAATCAACATAGTTCCATTTTATGATGTAAAGATTGGAGAATGGAAAAGCGCTGCTGATAGATCTCCATTTCATACAAAATTCATGGAAAAATCATTAACTCCAAAAATGAGAAACGAAGTTAGAATTCTTAAAATATTTCTAAAGTCAAATAGAATTTATGGAGCAGAAATAGCTAAACAAGGATTCAGTGGATATATTTCAGAAGTTTTAATTTTAGAGTTTGGAAATTTTGAAAATCTTATAAAATCTATTTCAAAAATTAAAGAAAATCAAATTATTGGAAAAACTTCTAAAACATTTGATACTTCAATTGTTGTCATAGATCCAATTGACAGTAATAGAAATTTAGCTGCTGCTGTTTCTGATGAAAATATTGGAAAGTTTATTCTTATTTCAAGAGCATTCAAAGAAAAACCAGGTTTAGAATTTTTTAAGAATAAAAAATCCAAAATCTCAAAAAAATATTGGAATAATGTGTTAGTGGTAAAATTCAATTTTAAATCTAGAAGTCCAGATATTATTTGGGGTCAAATTAAACGAGCAACATCGACATTATCTACGCAATTAGAATTGGGCGGATTCACCGTATTACGAAGTAAATCTCATACAGATCAGCAAAAAGAAGCCTATCTTTTGTTCTTTTTAGAATCTACCAAAATTAATCAAATATATGCAAAAAAAGGACCAGAATTTTTTAGAGAAGATAGTACGCATAGTTTTATTTCTAAAAATCTGAAAAATACAGAATTAGTATGGATTGGAAATGATAGAAAGATAATTTCATTAGGAAAAAGAAAACATGATGATGCAGTTAATTTTATGAAAGAATTTTTAAAAAATAATCTGCAAGTAGGCATACCAAATGGTCTTCAAAGTGATTTTAAACAAGGTTTCACTGTGTCAATAGGAAGTAAAAATCTAAGCAAATCAATTAAAGAGGAAACAGCTGAATTAATTTCAGTAGATGGCACACTCCTTCATTTCAATTAAAAAATTTGTAGAAGAACCTTATTCAAAAATTTTAGGGTATCCAAATGCAACAAATCGTCAAATCAAATCAAGAATTAGTGAATTAGAAAAACTAAAAATAAAATCAATTTCTTTTAGGGGTCCAACAACACTTGGGAATTTAGCAATTTTGGGAAAAGGATACGTGGGTGTTGTGGTAATTGCAAAAAAAGGTAACAAGGAAGTTGCCCTAAAAATTAGAAGGATGGATTCTCAAAGAAAAGGAATGAAGAATGAAGGTGTTTTATTAAAATTAGTAAATTCAGTTAATGTTGGTCCCAAAATGTTTGATGTAAGTAAAAACTTCTTAATTATGGAATATCTTGATGGCGAAAAATTTAGTAATTGGATTGAAATGTTAAAGGGGACTGGAAATGTAAAAAAATTAAAATCTGCAATAAAAAGTATTTTAGAAGATTGTTATAGATTAGATCAAATAGGTTTTGATCACGGTGAATTAAGTAATATTTCTAAACATGTCATTGTTAGTAAGAATAAAGTTTCGATAATTGATTTTGAAAGTTCTAGCACAAAAAGAAAACCATCTAATGTCACATCAATAACTCAAGCTTTTTTCATTGGATCTGGAATTGCAAGAACTGCTCAAAAAATTTACAAAAACTCATCTAAAGAAAAAATTATTGATGCTTTAAAATCGTATAAACAAGAAAAAACTAGAGACAATTTCGATAATTTATTGAAAGTTTTGAAATTATAATGGGACCGGCAGGATTTGAACCTGCGACCACTAGTCCCCCAGACTAGTATCATACCAAGCTAGACTACGATCCCTCGTTTCAGAGGCACAAAATGAAATTATTAAATCGTCGTATTGATTGTAGAATTTATGAAACTTTGTAATATTTGTCATAAAATTTCTGCTACTGATGAGGATCATCTTGATTGTCTTCAAAGAAAAAGTATTGAATTAGGAGATGAAAATTTTAAAAATAATATACCTGAAAAACTCAATCTCTCAAGCAACACTCAAGATGTGAGTGTAGAAATCAGAGCAATTTTAGAACATTTAACAAAAAATAAAGATACAGAGAAATAAATCACAGCCATTTTGATAATCTTTCTTTTTCAAATTCTACTTTTTTAGAAAGATTGTCAGATGTTGACTTTGTGAGACTTGTTACAGGTTTTGATTGTGAAAACATATCAACTTCAAGTACAGATGCAGTATCTCTACCTGATTCTATAAAACAACCACCTGTTCCATTAAATAATACAGATTCTTCTTTTGATTGAATTTTTGAAATAATATTTTGAGCAACTGTAATACCTTCTCCTTCTGCAAAAATTCCAGCTTTTGGAACTGCCATATTTTCTGTAACAGTTAGACTAGTTACATCGCCTACTGCAAAGATATTTTCAAACGGTGTCTTACAATCTCTATCTATTGGAATAAATCCTGATTCTTTTGCCAATCCAGAATCATAAATTACTTTGGGAGCAATATGTGGTGGAATGGCTAAAAGTAAATCAAAATCAGCTTCACTATTTTCAAATATTAATTTTTTAGATTCAACAGATTTTATTTTACATGAATTATGAAAAATAATTTGTTCAGAATTTACTAGCTCAAGAATTTGTTTACTAACTTCAGGTCCAGCTGCTGGTAAAGTAATAGGAGCAGGACTATAGAAATCAATTTGCACAGAATCACGAACTCCCCTTTTTCTTAGCATGGAATCAATCAATAAACTAGCCTCAAAAGGTGCTGGAGGACATTTGTAAGGCATTCCCATTATCGATATTGCAATTTTTCCAGACTCTATACTCTCAAGTTTTTCACGAATTTCTAAAAGATGATTATGATCATAGAGATTGAATCCATTTTCTTCTAATCCAGGAATTTTTTGGGGAGTTAATACTGCTCCCATTGAAATAATTAGAAAATTAAATGAAATTTCTTGAGTTTTTGTAGTTACATGTTTGTCTTCAAGATTAATTGATAAAATTTCATCTTTGATAAAACCAATATCTTTTTTTTGTAATTCATTTAATGATCCAGTTGAATTTTCAAAAGTCCTAGTTCCATTTATGATCCATAATTTTGCAAATCCTACCATAAACCAGTCTTTTTTATCAATTACAGTAATTTTTACTTGTGATGATGGTAATGTATTTCTTAATTCATTTGCAGCTGCGAGTCCACCAAAACCGCCTCCTAAAATTACAACGTGTGGAATGTTTGTCAACTTAAAGTGCTTGAGTTGTAGGTCGTATCAAAATTTCATTTACATTTACGTGTGATGGAGAATCAACTGCATACAAAATTGCATTTGCAATATCTTCTGCTTGTAATGCTTCCATCTTTTTTGCATTCTCAACAAATCCTTGTAATGATTCATCAGTAATTGTGTCAGTAAGTTCTGTTGCAACAACTCCTGGTTCAATGCTAGTTACTCTAATGTTAGAGCGAACACTAAACTCTTGTCTTAATCCTTCACTAAACGCTGCAACTGCATATTTAGTTGCACAATAAACACTACCACCTGCAAAAACTACTCTTCCTGCTACTGATGAAAGATTAACTATATGTCCTGATTTTTTTTCTTTCATATGTGAAATTACAGCGCCTGTAGAATACAATACACCTTTGATATTCACATCAATCATTCTGTCCCATTCATCAACTTTGAGGCTTTTGAATAAACTCAAAGGCATCAATCCAGCATTATTTACAAGAATATCAATAGAGCCCCATTTCTCTAAAACTGCTTTAGCAAAATTTTCACATTCAGATCTTTGCGTTACATCTAATTTTTGATAAAAAACTTCTCCGCCATTGGCTGAGATTTTTTTTGCGAGTTCTTCTAATCTATCAACTCTTCTAGCACCTATGGCAACTTTTGCACCTGCCTTTGATAGGGCCAAAGCAGTAGCAAATCCTATTCCACTGCTGGCTCCAGTAATAATCGCAACTTTATCTTTAATCATCTAATCTTCAAGCAAACTATGATTGAATATAGTAAAAATGTTTAGAGATTAAGAAATTTAAAGAAAAGTTCTAGCACCTTTATTAAAAGAAAAATAGAATTATAAAACATGCAGTCTGAAAAATGCGCTTATTGTGGAGATTTAACTGAGATGCCATTTCATTGTAATTATTGTAAAGATCCTTTTTGTGCAGAACATAGACTTCCTGAAGAACATCGATGTGTAAAACTTAGTCAAATAAGAGCTAGCAGATTTGGGGAGAGAAAAGTTATTCGTGACGGTGGACGTAACAAGCCAAATATTTTAAAACGAATTTTTGGTAGATTTTAAAATCAATACGGACTTTTATCAGGAGAAATTTTTGCTCTTCTTCCTTGATAAATTAAAGCAATAGCAAGTGCAAACATCACCATTCCAGTTAATGGAAAATTTTGTGGTGCTGGTAGAATGAACCAATAATAAATTCCAAAACCAATAGACACAATTGCTTGTGTCCATAATTTTATCCATTTTGGTGCTTTTACTAATCTGCTGATAACTTCTACAACAAAAATTCCAATTACAGGATAAATTGTGTAAAAAAGATAATCGAATACTTCAACGCCTGTATGAGACATATTTTATGATGATAAAGGTATAATTTCTATCTAGTCTTCCAAATGAACCTTAGTTGCTACATTTTTAGCAATTAAAGCCTGAGCATTCTCATATGGAATTGTAGCTATATCTTCAGTCTTAAAAGGACCATATTTTTCAAGATCTGCGCCAACAATTTCATCTACTTCATGAAGGAATCTAATAACAATTTTTTTTGTTTTATGATTTTGGGCTAATGATTCTAGAAATTTTGATTTTCCATTAATTGTTGCAGATACAATCATTTCTGTTCTCTCTTTTTGTTCCTCCTGTGAATCAAAAATAAATTTTTCTTCATCTAGTAGATGGCTTATTTCTAAATCAGTAGATTTTGAAATTTTATCTAGTCTAATTTCGATCAATAATGATGTTAATTCTGTAACCATTTCTACCATAGTATCTTTGATTTTGTTTTCTACTCCATCAAATTCTTGTTTTTGTAAATTTCCAATAAAGTCAGCTAAATTTCTGTAAAAATTTGAATCAATTTCTAAAAGTGAATCATTTTCAGTTTCACGTAAAACTGCGTGATGTAGAGAATTGATATCAATTTGATTTGATTCTGACATTTCTTACCTAATCCTTAAATTGCTAGTGTATTTGTGTTTGATTGAAGAATAAATTGCCATATAAAGTCAGCCACGGTAAAGCCATCCAAGTTACATATTCATCTGATGAAGTCTTTGCAAGAATTCAACACGAAGGTATTCAATTTATCGATCTTCAGTTTACAGGTCTTACAGGTCATTTTCATCATACTACAATTTCAGCAAATACCTTTACACCAGAACAAATGAGAGACGGACTACCAAAATTAGATGGTTCATCAATTGTTGGATTTACTACAATAGACGATTCAGATTTACTTTTAAAACCTGATCCAAGTACATTTGCAGTTATTCCTTGGATGACTGAAAACAAAACAGCTAGAATGCTATGTGATGTTTATTGGGGAGAAGATAGAGGACGATTGTCAAGAGATCCTAGAGGAATTTCTCAAAAAGCTGAAAAATATCTCAAAACTCAAGGTTACGATAGTAGTGCTTGGGGACCAGAAGTTGAATTCTTTGTATTTGATAAAGTACATTGGGATGTCCTAACACCATACAAAGGTCAATCTTATTCAATTGAATCTAAAGAAGCTCCATGGAGTCAATCAGGTGACGGATATCCTATGGGTTTGCAGGAAGGATACTATCCTAGTACTCCATCAGATACTCTTGCATCATATAGAAATGAATGTGTAAATATTCTTAGCAATAATTTTGGAATCTTATGTGATAACCATCATCACGAAGTAGCAACAGCCGGACAATGTGAAATTGATATCAAATATGATTACATGACAAATGCTGCAGATGCTGCTCAATCTTACAAATATGTAATTAAAAATGTCGCACAAAAATATGGAAAAGTTGCAACAATGATGCCAAAACCAATTGCAATGGATGCTGGCTCTGGTATGCACGTTAATGTCAGTTTATGGAAAGGAAAAGAAAATGTATTTTATGATCCAGACGATGAAATTGAATTAAGCCAAACTGGAAGGTATTTTTGTGGTGGTATAATTAATCATGCAAAAGCACTTTCTGGAATTTGTAACCCAACAACTAACTCATATCATAGACTAGTTCCAGGGTATGAAGCTCCAGCATATATTGCATGGAGTTCTGGAAATCGTTCTGCTATTGTAAGAGTTCCAAAACATCTCAAAGGAAAACAGCATGCAAATCTAAAAAGACTTGAGTTTAGAGCACCAGATCCTTCATCAAATCCATACCTAGTATTTGCAGCCGTTACAGCAGCTGGAATGGATGGTATTAAGAAAAAAATGGATCCGGGAGACCAAGTTCGTGATGATATTTTCAAGATGACAAAATCAGATAGAGCTAAAAGAGGAATTGGTGTTCTTCCAAAAAGCCTGGGTGAAGCATTAGATGAGTTAGAAAGTGATAGGAAATTCCTTAATCCCATTTACACTGATGATGTAATTGACAAAATCATAGAATTAGAAAGAAGAGATCAACGTGAGATAGCAATTAGACCTCATCCACACGAATTTTATCTATACTTTGATGTTTAGACTCTTCCAGTTAATTGAAAAATGTAGTATAATGAAATAGCCATTAAAGTAAATCCACTTCCTAGAAAAATCGCTCTCTTACTTTCAGAAGTTGCAGCTCTGTACAGTAAAACCCCACCTGCAAGACCTACAAACAATATCAATACTCCAATTATTACTCCATCAAAACTTGTGTTAGTGATTAGTGGATGAAAAAATCCTGCAAGTAATGCAAAAAATGCAATCAGGTAAATGTATTTGAATCCAGTAAGTGCTTTAGAAGATAGTTGGTTCAATAATTTTCGTAAATATAATTAACAATTAAAGGTTTGAAAAGTTTTCAAAATAATTTACATCATTCCGCCCATGTCAGGCATGCCACCCATTCCACCCATACCAGGTGGCATTCCACCCATACCAGGTGGCATTCCACCTTCTCCACCAGGAGGTCCACCTGCAGATTTTTGAGTAGCAATAACATCATCGATTCTGAGAATCATACATGCAGCTTCTGCAGCTGCTGAAATAATTTGAAGTTTAACTGCAAGTGGTTCAATAATATCACTGGATTTCATGTTTGAAACTTTACTTTTCATTACATCAATTCCAGTCCATTTTTCTCCTTTCTGTTGTTTAGAACGTAAAAGTGTAAGAGTATCAATTGGATCCATTCCTGCATTTTCAGCAAGTATGATTGGAATTTCTTCTAAAGCATCAGCAAATTTTTCTGCCGCAAGTTGTTCTCTGCCTTCTAAAGATTTAGCCCAACCTCTAATTTTTGTTGCTGCATATGTTTCAGGAGCACCGCCACCTGCAACAATTTGAGGTTTTAAAATTACATCTTTTACAACCATTAATGCATCATGAACAGAGCGTTCAACTTCATCTACTACTCTTTGTGAGCCTGCGCGAAGAAGTAATGTTACAGATTTTGGATTTTTACATCCTTCTACAAATACCCATTTGTCATCTTCGATTTTTCTTTCTTCGACAATTGCAGCAGCGCCAAGATCTTTTTCAAAAAGATCATCAAGGTTAGTAACTATTCTAGCACCTGTTGCTGCTGCAAGTTTAGTAAGATCACTTTCTTTAATTCTTCTAACAGCTATAATTCCAGCTTTTGCAAGATAGTGTTGAGCCATGTCATCTAATCCCTTTTGACATAAAACTACATTTGCACCAGAACCAATGACTTTGTCAACCATTGTTTTTAGCATTTTGTGTTCTTCATCTAAAAATGCTTTTAGTTGTTGAGGATTTGAAATATTAATTTTAGCATCAGTTTCAGTTTTACTAATTTCTAATGCAGTGTTGATTAATGCAATTTTTGCATCAGTAATTAATCTAGGCATACCACCATGAACAATTTCTTTATCAAGAACAATGCCTTGAATAATAGTTGAATCTTTGATAGAACCACCTGCTTTCTTTTCTACTTTAATATCATCAATGTCAACTTGAAAAGATTCACCATCTTTTTCTGTAACAGCAAGGACAGATTTTACAATAATATCTGCAAGCAGATCAGAGTCTTTTCTAACTAGTTTAGTTTGCATTGAAGTTTTTGCAATTTTATTTAAAATAATTTTATCATTTGCAGTAATTGTGTCTGCAATTTCTTCAAGATATTCTTTAGCTTTTTTTGCAGCCTTTCTATAACCATCTACAATTATTGTTGGATGTACATTTGCATCAATTAATGATTCAGCTTGTGAAAGTAAAGCACCTGCCAATATGACAGCAGAAGTTGTACCATCTCCAACTTCATTATCTGTGGTTTTTGAGATTTCAACTAGCATTTTTGCTGCTGGATGCTGTACATCAATTTCTTTTAGAATTGTAGCACCATCATTTGTAATTGTAACGTCTCCTAATGAGTCGACTAGCATTTTATCCATGCCTCTTGGACCAAGGCTGGTATGAACAATTTCAGCAATAATTTTGGCTGCTGCAATGTTATTCTTTTGGGCTTCTCGTCCTTTAGTTTCAGTGCCGCCTTCTTTTAGTAAAACAACAGGCATAGTACCTTTTGAAGTTGCCTGCATTCCCATAGATGCCAAAACTCATGAATCCCCTTTTATACCTTCCAGATCAAGATCGGTGATTTTAAAATGATATCGGTGTTTTTAAATTGGGAAAATAAAATTGTAAAATATGGTTAAATCCCAGAATAAAGAATCTTATGATAAAATTTTTACAAATTTAAAAGAACACCACAAATGGTTTGAAAATTCAATTCCATTAATTGCAAGTGAGAATATCCCCAGTCCGGCAGTTAGAGAAGCAATAATTTCTGATTTTGGAAATAGATATGCAGAAGGATGGCCTGGAGAAAGAGTCTATGCTGGTTGTGTCTACATTGACGAGGTAGAGTTTGAATGTATGAAATTAGCTAAAAAATTATTCAAAGCAAAATTTGCGGATGTCAGACCAATTTCAGGAGTTGTTGCAAACTTGGCAATTTATTCTGCATTTACAAATCCTGGAGATATTATGTTAGCGCCATCAATTCCAGCAGGTGGACATATCTCTCATGGTAAGAAGGAACATTCTGGAACTGCTGGATTAGTTCATGGGTTAGAAATAGAATTCTATCCATTTGATGCTGAAGAAATGACAATTGATGTAGATAAAACTAAACAAAAAGTTAAAGATCTCAAAAAAGAAAACCGTGTTCCAAAAATGGCAATGTTTGGTGGATCATTATTCTTGTTTCCTCATCCTGTCAAAGAATTATCAGATTTTCTAAAGAGTTATGATATGCATATCAATTATGATGCAGCTCATGTTGCAGGATTAATTGGTGGTGGGAAATTCCAGGATCCTCTACGTGAAGGAGCAGATACAATGACTATGAGTACTCACAAGACTTTGTTTGGTCCTCAAGGAGGACTTGTTTTGGGTTCAGAAGAACATGAAGAAGCTATCAAAAAAGCAACTTTCCCTGGACTAACTAGTAGTCATCATATTCATCATATGGCTGGAAAAGCAGTTGCATTTGCTGAAGCCTTAGAGTTTGGAAAAGATTATGCAATTGAAGTAATTAAAAATGCCAAAATATTTGCAGAAGCTTTGAGTGATCATGGTTTCAAGGTATTAGGAGAAAATAGAGGATTTACAGAATCACATCAAATTGCTGTAAATGTTTTAGATTATTCTGATGGTGGAAAGGTAGAAGCCGATTTAGAAAAAGCAAACATCATAGTAAACAGACAACTCATTCCAGGAGATATCAAAGCTGGTAGAAATTATTTCCATCCAGGTGGAATTAGATTAGGAGTTTCTGAAATTACACGATTAGGAATGAAAAAGAATGAGATGCAAGAAATTGCTTCATACATAAAAGAAGTCATAATTGATAAAAAGGATCCAAAGAAAATACTTTCAAAAGTTAAAGCATTCAGAAAGGACTATCAAAAAGTTAAGTTTTGTTTTGATAATAAATTGGGTGCTTATGAATATGTCAAACTAAGATAGATTTACGAATAGTCTGTAAGTAAGGATTGATCCCCTTTACTCTTTCCAAATACTAATTCAATTTCATCTGACAAGACATGAATTCTTCCTCTTTGATATTCTCCAACATCGTATTTCTCAACTAACCTTTTTGCAAGTTTTAGATATTTTTCTACAGAACCTCTTGTAATTGTAGCAATTAATTTATGCCCACAGCCTTGGGTAGTACAAGTTTGGATAAGTGGCATTCTTCGATATGATGCCCCACAAGCTGTACATCTGAAACTTTGTCTTGCATAAGCCCTAAGATTTCCCATCAAGTCTGGAACCAAATGTGTTGAAATTACATTTGAAACAAGTTCTGAGGGATTTACAACGTCGATTAATTCGGCATTCCTAACTTGCATATCAAATTTGTCAAGCATAGAACCGAGTGTGGAATATGCACTTCTTGATTTTGATGTGGTAAGAGACGAAGTTGAATGTGTAAAGTGATAGTCATAAAATTGTCTTTCAGTGTCAAGACGTGATTTGATAATTTCTATAGATGACACATCTGATGCTTTAATTTCTTTGAATGTAGATTCAAAGAATTCCAAAGGGAGGATTTTTGTGACTTCAAGATTATGTGCTTGAGGTTGTGATTCATGTGGTAAAACATGAGGCTGAATCAATAATGGTGCATCCATTAATCCACCAATTCTATCAGAAAGAAATTGTCTAGAGAAATTTAGAAGACTGTCCATTAGAAGCATTACTGAATCAGCATCCCCGTCAGCATCTCTTCTTTTAGCAGAATGCCAATTTGGAGTTGCAAAACAAACATGTGTTTCAGTATATCCTATGATTCGTCCTACTATTCCTACAGATGTGTGAGGAGCTAAACCAATTATCAGATGTCCGATTAATTCCTCAGAATTTTTTACATTGTAAAATGAAGATTTACCGTAGAATTTCTCTAATAGAACATCGATGTATTTGCATATAGAAACTAAATACTTGCCACTTTCATATGGAATGACAACATCTTGCATTCGAAGTTCAACAATTTGATCTATAGATTCAAGTGCTTTACCATTAATATCATGAGAATATCCAAGAGATTTTAATTTCTCAACGGATGTTCCAATCCATGAAGGTTTGAATTGTGTTAGTGGAGAATTTGTTGCATCAAATCTAACTGTTCCATCTTTGAAAGTTGTTAATCCAAAGTTTTGCCTTGCAAGCCCTTTTTCAAGAGGTTCGGCAATTTTGTCTTGATTGATTAATGCCTTAACTCCTTTGAACGGTTCTTTCGCACGAATTCCCATCTTTTCTTGTGCTAAAAGCAATCTAGTCTTAAGAGGAAATGGTTGGTGGGAATGAGCTGGAGCTTTTCGCTTACATTTTTCACAAAATGGTTCCTTGAGTGTATCTCTGCAATTAGAACATCTGAAAGTAATTGTGGTCTTTGTACCACAAATGGAGCATTTTATGCTAATTGATGGTTGATTACATGTAGTACAAAATCTATTGTAAAGATCAGTGAAAAAGTTCTCAGTTCTGGATGCTTTAAGAAGATCTCGTGTAGGTCCGCCCTGCTCGCCAATGGGAAATAATACATGAGTTGGAGGCTTCATTTGTCTAGGAGCTGCTTTTTCAGGTCTTCCTATTCTGACTCCAATAGTTGTTGAAAATTTTTTGTTAATTTGAATTCCGGATGACTCTGTCAAAATTTTTGGTACAGATAAATCAGTAATTATTGGTTTTTCTTTAAACAATAGGTTAAAGAAAATTTTTGCCTCCTGATGTTCTAAGATCAATGTTTCGTTTTCAACTTTATGGGGAGTTCCCAAGTTTTCAAGTATTTTTTTTACTTGAATTGAATATTCAATTGATATTTCATTGACTTTTTTTGGTTCTAAAAGTTTGAGAAGATCTTCGGATGAAATTTTATCCCAGAAATACAAATAATGTGGATGGAGTGGGATTTTAAAATCAAGGGAAATTTTTAGAGCTTCATCTATTGTAGGTATTCTATTCAAAAATTGATTTAAATATTGATCATTTGGTTCGTGTTTTTGAATTTTTTGTTTTAATTCCTCTATCCAAAATTCTTCGACATAAGCTGAAGGAACTAGTTGAGCATTATTTTCAAGAAAATCTCCAAATGAAATTAAAATATCCCCAAGATGTAGAATTTTTTCTATTTCATTTTTAATTTCTAATCCATGTTTAACATCTCGAATTTTTACAACGCTTCCATCATTGAGCCGAACTGTTGGAGTATCAATTGAATCAACAAAGGCCACCGTTGCTCCTTTTCCAGGAATGTCTATTTTGATTTGAGTTCCTACAGCTACCGTATGATCAAGAATTTCAGCAATAACTGGATGAATTCCTACTGCTGC
>JABMOR010000001.1 GCA_013203245.1 Candidatus Nitrosopumilus sp. | reverse complement strand
TATAGTGGTCCTGATGGACGATTAGAAAAATTCAGCATATTGCCAGAATCTTCAACTACATTCTTGCCTGATACTGATTGGAATGTTGAGGTCATTAAAGATGATCAAGTTTCACGATTTTACTATAAAGTTACTTACAAAACATTAGAGTAAATTCAAAATACTCTCAATTTCATTCTCGATTAGCGTGAAATTACAAGTTTTAATGTTTTATCAAGATGATCCCAAAAAATGTACAGCTGCAAAAATGGTAAAATTCGGTCTTGCACAGAACATCAAAAAAATTGGTTCTAAAGGGTTGGTCTTGGATCCTTTCTCTGAAAAAACTTTACTTCCTAAAGATAAATCAATTATTCGTACTATTATTGGAATTGATTGTTCATGGAATCTCGTAGATCAGGCATTTTCTAAAAAATTTGCAGGAATCAAAAGAAAACTTCCTCCTTTACTTGCGGGTAATCCTGTAAATTATTCAAAATTAAATAAATTGACAACTGTTGAAGCATTGGCTGCATCTCTATTCATTTTAGGTTCTAAAGAACAAGCCTTGGAATTGCTTGACAAATTCAAGTGGGGTCATACTTTCTATGAACTTAACCAGAATCTCTTAGAAGAATATTCTAAACTTGAGAATGAATCCCAAATTCAATTAATTTTAAAAGATTATGGGTTGATCTAATTCCGTTTCTTTAGATATATCAAAATTACGATAAATGCAATTATTGGTATAATCCATAACCCATACTCTGATTCTTTTTTAGAAAATTCTATATTTTCATTGGTCGTTATTGGCAAATCTGTTTTACTATCGATTACAATGAAACTTGATTCATAAAAATCAGGCTTTAATACTGAATTTGATATTGCAAATATTTTGATATTGTTTGCTCCTATGTCTAACCTATTCGTATCTGCTGGGAATATTTTGATTGTTGTGTTGTTATCTTTAATTGATTGTGTTTCTGAAATAATATTTTCACCTCTACTGTTTGCCAAGAAATATAATATTGAATCTGAATTTTTAGTTTCAATCACGATGTCTATTTGTTCTCCTTTTTGAATTACTTTTCTAATGTCTATTTTTTTAATTGATGGAAATTCTGCTTTTTCAAATTTAGACCATTCTCCTTTTTTGAATGGATACGAATCATCATCAAATGCCGTTACTTTGATAGTTCTTGATTCAGGAGAATATGAGTCTAAATAAAATGGACCATTGCTTATTACAGCATGATGGTTAGTCTGAATCCAATTAATTGAGGAATCATATCTATTTTGATAATATTCTAAACTTTCATTATTTTCCATTAGTGATTGTGGAATGTAATTTGTTTCTTTAAATTTCTCCAAATATTCTTTGATGATATTTGCGTCATTTGGAACAATTAATGATAACCAGTTTACATTTTTACTTGTAGCACCTGATCTTGAAAATGACACTTTTCCATCAGTTACTGCCTTTTCCATCGCTGCAGTAATTTCCCATGGGACTGTATTCCATAATACTGCCCATTCTGCTATTTCTCCTTCATCAAAATGCCAATAATCTACATAAACTTCAATTGTATCTTCATCCATCAGGTTTATTCCTTTGATTGATTGTATGCTTTGTGCAGCTCTTGGAGTAAATTCGGTATCAAACGTTTTATCGTTTTCATCTGTTTGAGTTCCCCACTCTACTGTGAAATATAATGAATGCATAATATCATTCATATCCATTTTTTTACCATTATGCCACTTGCTAAATTTAAAATCAAACGTTACCTTACTTGTAGACTGTGAATTTGCTTCAACATTTTTCCATTTTTGTAATGTTGGGCTCCACATTATTGATTCTTGAGGGATGTTGATTTTGGCATTTGGCCCTTCGTTTTCTACTTTCCATGTTGCTCTTACTGGAAATGTTTCTCCGGTGAATGGATGTTTGAATGTTGCAGGATCTGAAATGATTCCCCAAATATGTCTACTATAACTATCTGTTAAACCCATAACTGGATTCCATGCTCCTTGATAGATTTGCTTGACCCCAATTACTAATTCATCATTGTCACTTTTTGCATTGATTGGTGTAAATCTACTTGGAACTCCTGCACCAAAATCATTTACTATGCCGCTGATTTTTTCATTTGCAACATATTGATCTATTTTACTTGCTAAAAAAATTCTCACTGATTCATTTATTCCTTCCACCACTGCATTTTGTATCAATTCAGTCCTCTGTTCAGATGTCTCAAAATCTCCAGTGTATATTTTTTGAGTTAGTGAATCCAATTTTTCATTTTCATAATTCCAATATGATGGATCATTGAATCCTGGCATATTTGAAAACCATGGAGAATACATTTGTCCTAACCCTACTGAATCATATCTTACAAATGCTGAACGTCCCCATCCTTCTGTGTAGAGATTCCATTTTACATCTGAAGGGTTTGAACCGTAAACTATCACGAATGCTTTATTCAAATCTCCAAATTCTTTCTTAACTGTAAACCCTGTTTTTTCTAATTCCACTGATAATATTTCTCCAATAGATTTCCTCACTGGATCATCACTTCTGATAAAAATTGTAATTTCAATTGGACTTTCATTTATTTCCCATTTCCCATTGATTTTGATTGCCCCTTCTTCATCTAGCACTTTTGAGATGATTTCATTTGCAAGCGATGGATTGTATTTGAAATTATACCTCTCTAATTGCTCAATAACTGTAAGATATTCAGGATCTGATGGACTATAGTATGAAATAATTGGTGAGCCATAGCCACCCATCAATTCATTTACGATTAATTTTCTATCTACTAGATAATTCAAAGCAAATCTGATGTCTTTGCTTGAAAACGGATTGAATTTCTCAGATTCAGCAGGGTTTACTAGAATACTATATGAGCCTCCTGTGGAATCAAACACTTGTAATCCATCTCTATCTTGATTACTATCTAACCTGTCTGGAGATATCGTGTAATAGTATATGTCTAGATTACCATTTCTTACTTCTTCTAATGCTGTATTTTCATCCAAATATTGAATAAATTTCACTGAATCAAAAAATGTATTTTTTTCTGCAAATGATTCATCATAAAATATTGATGTTACTGAAAAAGCTAGTATGACAACTAGCAATTTTTTCATATTCATTCTTTTAAAACCACGTACTAAAACCTATATCATAATACCCTGATGTTAATAGCTCCTAAAACCTATATTTCTAATGTGATTCAAAAACTATAATTGGAAATTCATCCTAAAATGATAAATGGATTGCATGGAATAATCACAGGTGGTATTTCTGTTCAAGACTTCTCTGCTGTTACAAAAATAAATTCTACTGATTCTAAAATAATTTTAGATGAATTTATTAAAAATGATATTGGATTAAAGCAAGAAAATTCATATTATTTTGAAGATGGCGATAAATTAAAAATTGCAATATCATTACTTGAAAAAGGTTGCCCTATAGATGAAATCTCTGTCGTGTTAAATTGGAGGGATTTTGAAGGTTTAACTGCCGCGATGTTGTCTGAAAAAAATTTTGCAGTAATGAAAAATCTGATGTTAACGAAACCTCGGATGGAAATCGATGTTGTTGGAATTAGACTTGGTATTGCAATTTTAATTGACTGTAAACACTGGAAGCGTTACAGTGCATCTGCACTATCAACTACTGTTAAAAAACAGATAGAAAGAACAAAACAATATGTTGCAAAAACTCCTGGTGCAACTGCGGTGCCCGTAATTGTAACACTGTATCAAGATAAAATTAACTTTATTGAAAATGTACCAATAGTTCCTATTTTCCAGTTTGCTTCATTTATTGATGAATTTTATGGTAACCTTGATCAAATGAATACTATAGGAACAGACTAGTCACAAATAACACCAAACAACCTATCACAAACCCTTTAGTAATTTTTAACGAGTTGTCCAGTGCTTTGGAATAATCTTTGTAGATGCCTTGACCCATCACTTTAACGGTTGCCTCATTTTCTAAAATCTCAAATTTTACTGTGGTGATATTTGCCTCTGCACTTTTTGCAATTGTAAATAACCATTTTGCAAGTTTCTCAGCACTTGTAATTAATCCTAATTGATAGTATCCGTTTCTATTTCTGGCTTTAACTGGTGCATAATGTGTGTCAGATGTACAAATTTCTAATAACTGATAATCTCTTTTTGCAAAAATATCTATAATTTTCTCTCTTATTCCATTTTCCATATTATTTGCATCTGCCCATCCAAGAAAATATTTTTTACCATTAATCTTGAGACAAATAATTCCAAGTCCTCCCATTCCTAAATCTTCTGTCCATACATCCATTTCATCTGTGTTTGCATATCCTAATTCAATTGGGAAACTATCTTTTGAAATCAAGGCATCCAAACAAGATTTTGCAGCTTTTAACATGTCTTCTCCATCTTCATTTGAAATCTCTTCACCCATTGCATTATGAGCATCTACAATCATTATTCGTGTATAATTTCTGTTATTTGCATATTGTTCAATTTCTGTTTTCATATGACTTGGAATGTCTTCCATTCCCTTTGGGGATAATGACAAAAATAGTAATGGATTATTACCAAAAAGCAAACCTGTAACTCTGGATTTGTTAATTTGAACAGTTACTGGTTCTGTACATTTGATCCCCTCGTCTTTGACTTTACTGTTTTCTAAATTTTTTAAATATTTTTCAACTTCATTTCTTGATGGAAGGTTTAATGCATGATTTGAAATGCTATGCATGACCATAGCTGATGATGATAAATTCTTGTAAATTAGGTAAGGGATATTGCTTCCACCTACTGGATGATATGGCCCCGGGTGTATCTCTGGCAATACTATTCTGAACTCTTTATCTCCATCATGTGTTGAAAATTTAATTTGTGATGTAGATACTTTGGTTTCACTTGAACTCTGTTCCATGAGCTCTTCAGCATCTTCAAAATCATTTCCTTGGGATGCCAGATATGCTTGAATTGTTTTATGTGTACTTTTCATTGCAGGTCTTCCTGCTCTATCTGTAACAAACGACCATGCGCTTGCAATTATCAGAAAAGATATTCCATATCCTAACCCTATTGGTTCGCTAAGAATTGAAACCCACAACTCTTGTGGAATTAATACAAGAAACATTGCCACAGGTTGAATAAGACATATTGCCCAAGCTTTTTTGAGACTTGCCCCTAATGTTGTAGTGTAAATTCCTATTCTAAAACTGGCAAAAAGTAACAAACCAAATGTGATAAAGAATGGTTCAATATCTTTTGATAAAACCACACTTGAAAGAATTCCCATTAACAGGGTGACTGTCCACAACATGTTTCCAAAAAGAGATGAGTGCAGGGACTTTGAGTATTCTTTTTTCTTAGCAAATCTAGTATCTAGTAGTTGTGTTAATGCTAATACTCCTAAAACTATTGGCAATCTATACCAGTTTTCTTCAAAACCTAAACTACTCAAATATCCAAAATATATTGCAAGAACCGTTACTGATGCAACTACCATTGAAATTACTAGTGAAAAATATTTAGATCCTGGATTGACTAGAGTGAGGGAAAATCTATTATGTATATTTGAAACATCATCTGGATCTTTTTTCATTGTTCCTTCACGGAGCTAAAAATGCATCGATTACCCATGAAACAATAATTAAACTGATTGGGATTGATACTACAATTTTTGGGTCAATTTTGAATCCCTTTGTCTCGTCTTCAAAGAATCTCATGAGGCCCCCACTTGATGCTGGAAGTGGTGCTGATTTTTTATCTGCCATTACAATTCGTCATCACGGATTTTAACATAAAAACTTTATTGTTTATCTTTCATTTTTTCTATTGTTTCTAATAGCGTGTTGATCGTTTTTAGGATGTTTTGTTGCTTTTCATGATCTTTTTCTTGTTCTAATTCTTTTGAGAGTGATTCTAATTTCTTTTCAAATATTTTTTCTAGCGGTGATGTGTTATTGGTTATATCTGGAATCTCTTTTTTCTCTGGTTGGCGACCACAACTGATGCATAGTGCCTGCCCTTCTTGCATTACTCTGACTCCTGCACAATAAGGGCATGGTTCACTGAGTAATGTTGCTCCTTTTAGAAGCATTTCTGCAGCTTTTTTTGTGAGTTCTTCTGTCACGCTTTTTCTCTAATTTTCTATCTAAAAAATCCGTTTGTTTACCTTTCATCATCTATATTCAAACAAGGCTTAATAGTATGAATAATTGAATTTATTTCGAACGAATGGCGGTAATTTGTAATACATGTGGTCTTCCAGAAGATTTGTGTGCTTGTGGCGAACTTGCCAAAGATAGCACTAAAATTATTATTCGATTAGAGACTAGACGATTTAAGAAAAAGGGCACCATGATTGAAGGATTGGACGCCAAACTGAATAATCTAGAAACTGTGGCAAAAGACCTCAAAAACAAATATGCTTGCGGAGGGACTGCAAAAGAAGGCTATATCTTCTTACAAGGGGATCATAGAGATACAATCAAAGAAACTTTGATTCATCTAGGATTTGCAGAAGATACTATAGAACTACATTAGAGTGAATTGCAAAATTCAAATAAATTACTACAATCAATCGGAATTCCTTTTACTGCATTACTTTCAGTAATTTTTGGTTTATTGCTAGTTTCATTTCCTATCGGAATCTATGTATTTTTTGAAACCGATATTGGTGGTGATATTAACTATGAATTTCCTTTGACTCATTTAGATCTTTTTGAAGGAACTGAATTATACCAAACTCCGTTTGATGTTAGTATAGGTGATGCATTTGTTGTTTTATGGGTTTTCTACCTTGTTCTTTTTGTAATTGCCATTTTAGGGCCTAAAAAAGATTTTCTCAAAGCACTTGCTCCTATAATTTCATTTGGAAAATATGATGCTAGATTAAACTATATGATTGGAATTACAAAATGGTTTTCAATTTTAATTTTGATTTCTGCTTTGATTAATTTTGTTCAGGAAGGAATGGGTTTTGATATTGTTCCTCCTCTTACTGACAATGATCTTGTTCAGTTTTTTTATGTTAGTCTGGCCCCTTTAATAGAAGAGTTTGGATTTCGCCTAATTTTACTTGGAATTCCATTATTTGCACTATATTCCAACAAGTCCTCAACAAAATATTTTGTTAAATGTTTGTGGATGCCTGATAATTTGAATATTATTGATCCAAAAAAAGCACTTTTTTTGATTATTTTTGTAGGCGTTCTTTTTGGATTTGCACATATTGCATTTGGTGATTCATGGAGTGATGGTAAATTTGCACAAGCTACTGCAAGTGGAATTATTCTAGGTTGGGTATATCTTAGATATGGTTTCATTGCTTCACTATTGATTCATTGGGCTACTAATTATTTCATATTTTCATATGCCAATTTCATTTCACAGATAAATGCAATTTCAATTGAAGATGCATTTTCACATTCCTTGATGTCTACATTAGAAATATTGTTGTTAATTGCTGGCGTGTTTTCAATTTGTATTTTATTTATAAATAAATTTTATTCTAAAAAAGAATCTGCATTAAAGGTTTAGAGCTACTTTCAAACCTTTGTATCTATTTCTAATTGTAACTTCTGTAACTCCTGCAGCATCTGCAACCTCTCTTTGAGTTTTGTTTTCACCATTTGTAACGCATGCTACATAAAGTGCTGCTGCTGCTAATCCCATTGGATCTTTTCCTGCTGAAATCTTTTGTTCTTCAGCATTTTCTAAAATTTTTGTTGCACTCCTTTTTGTTTTTTCAGATAATCCTGCCTTACTTGCAATTCTTGAAATACATTTCACTGGATCAACTACGGGCATCTTTAAATTCAACTCTCTAAGTAACAATCGATAACATCTTGCAATATCTTTACGTTTGATATTGCTTGCTTGACCAATATCTTTCAGTGTTCTAGGTGTTTCTGTATCCCTACATGCTGCATATAGTGCTGATGCAATCAATGCTGAAATGGAACGACCTCTGACTAGTCCTTTCTCTAATGCTTTTCTGTAAATGTAAGCAGCTTTTTCAACAACTGAATCGCCTACTACAAGTTTATCTTTTAATCTGTCTAGCTCACTAAACGCTTGTCTAAAGTTTCTATCTGCAGGTTCGTGAACTTGACTTCTGCTGTCCCAAGTTCTTAACCTCTCAATCGTGCTTCTCATTGCAGCAGTTAATGGCTTGCCTGTTGAATCTCGGTTTTGTGGGCTGATTACTGTGGCTAATCCCATATCGTGCATTGCAAGTGATGTTGGAACCCCTGTTCTGCTTTTGTTTTCACCTTCATTTGAAAATGACCTCCATTCTGGTCCTGATTCTTCTACTTTATCTGTAATTACAAATCCACATTTTCCACAAAAATTCTCACCGTTATTGGTATCTGTGACTATGGATCCCTTTCCACATCTGGGACACATGTCTTTTGGATTTGTTGTTTTAACCATTTTTCCTTTCACAACAATTTTTCATGATATTTAACATTTTCTAATTTATCACTTATAAACATATTGGTAATTCCTTCATAAATTGAGAATTTTTTATGTTTTAAGATAATATTTTAATTTGATTCTAGTATTTTTCTAATTTTTTCTGAAATTTCTGGCTTTTCATTTTGTTCTAGTAAGAATTTCAGATCTTCAATATTGTCTACATCCCACATTATTCTTTTCACAAACACCATTGCAACATTGAGCGTATGATTTTTTGCAGTATTCATGTGAATCTTGTAACTGTCTTCATCATAATGAGTTTCCATCAAATCTATTGGCATTCTTGCCAATGCATTTGTCCCATCAAATCTTCTGGATGGAACGATAATTGCAAAATTAGGGTGCATCTTATAGTTTAACATAAAATCAATATCTTGAGTTTTGATAAATGGGATATCTTGAGGAAATACGATTGACACATCAAAGTTATTTTCTAAAAGATATTTGTCTGCCAACGATACTGCACTATTGACACTTTCTTCTTTTTCATCTATGATTATTACTGCGTTGAATTTTTTTCCAATTTCAATTGCTTTTTCTTCTTTAGTTACCATTATTACTTTTTCAATTTGAGGTGATATTGATAACGTTTGTAAAATTTCCTCTAGCATAACTTTACACAATTCCTCAACTTGTTGTGGTGATAAATCTAAACGTGTTTTTGCTTTTGAGAAAGTCTTTACAGGAATAATTGCAGCTATTTTCAAATTACACGTGTACTTGTTTTAAAATGAAATTTGCTAATGCGTCTTCAGCAATTTTATTTTTCATAGTAATTTTTGTTTCAAAAACTTTCATATCTAAACTTTGAATTTTCTTTACTAGCAGTTTATCTTTTGGATCTACGATGATGTTTGAGCATACGTCTGAATACATTTTTGCCAATCCGTAGGCATTTGATTCTATTCCTGCAGCCTGCATGTATTTTGCTGCAGGTCCGCTAATTGCATTATCTCCAATCAATGGGCTAACTGCAACAACTTTTTTCTTTATTTTTGAAAGTTCTTTTCTTATTCCTTTAATCTGTAGCATTGGACCAATTGATGTTAGTGGATTTCCTGGTGCAATAATTACCATCTCTGCATCATGAATTGCATTAATTGCTTCTGGGTTTGGTCGTGCTTTATCTGCGCCGATATATTGAATCCCCTCAACTGGATCTTTTCCTCTATGTTTGACCCAATATTCTTGTAAATGTAAATCACCTTTGTCTGTAGTAATTCGTGTTTCAATACTGTTATCTGTAACTGGTATGATGTTTGCAGTAACTGCAAATTTCTCACACATCCATTTTGTAATGTCACTTAGATTTCTTCCATTTTTCAACATGTTTGTTCTGATCAAATGGGTTGCAGCGTCTCTATCTCCAACTCTGAACCATGTCTCTTCACCAAAAACCTCCATTTGGCGTAAAAAGTTGAATGTATCTTTTTTCATTCCCCATCCTCTTTCTTGATCAAGTAAATCTGCTAATCCGTAAATGATGGTATCAATATCTGGGCACACGTATAGTCCGTAGAGCCAATAATTGTCCCCCACATTAGTAATTACATTAACTTTGGATTCCTGAGCAACTAGTCCTCGAACTAATTTGACCGAACCTGTCCCTCCTGCTAAAACTGTAATCATGTCATATTCCTTTAAAACCTAATATTCTAATTATGTTACTCAATATTACTTTTTCAAAAATTATCGATCTGGTTAATTGGGATAAGTTTATTAGCATAATTTTATGATTTTAGTCGTGTCTCGGGCTGTAATTTTGTCTGTTTTATTAGCAATTGTTATTGTAATTGGTACAAGTACTCCAGTTTGGGCAGCACAATTAGATGCTAGACTTGATCCTAATGCTAAAACATCTCCTTTCAAAATAACTTATCTAAAAACTATCTTTATTGAATATCAAAACGGTGGAAACCTTCATGATGAATTACAAGGTAAAGAATGGACTGTTTCTGGAACTGCCGATTCTTCTAATGCTGGAGTTCAAGACCTAATCCATGAACTAAATCGTGGCATTGCTAATGATGGCAGTCAAGTACAAATCAGTGACTTGAATGTAAATTATGATTTTCATCTAAAGGCCAGAGATCTCGGTACCTCGATTGACTATCGTGTACTTTTAGAAGGAACTTTGAGTGATTATGTAATCACAAAAGATAGCCAAAGAACATTGGTGGATTTAGGGTGGAGAGGACTGAGCACCGATAAAGAAATTTACATTGACGGTGTCGAAATCAATATTCCTATTAATATTTTAAGAGATCAAGAACCTGAAGTTTATGCTTATTTTACTGGAACTGAAGCAGAAGATGTTTTAGGCCGACATCTAATTGATGCAGACTTTATTTTGAAACAACCATTAACTAATTGGCACTTTTTGTTTGATCCTACTGGAATCACTTCAGATGCAGGAACTTTTGGATTGGATGATGAAATCTCTGGATTTGTAATATCATCATGGACCATGGGTGAAAGTAGTATTAGAGAAGGAAGACAAGTTGAAAGAGTCTTTGAGGCTGAAATTATGGCTGATAAACAATACACTGTTAGAAGTGTTCAATCATCTGATCAAGCAAACATATCCACAATTGGTTTTGGTGCTTTAGATACTTTAGATGGAGTTGAAATTGCAGGTGTTACTCCAACTACTCCTCCTGATTATATGACTACCTCCACTGGTGATTTCCCAGTAATGATAGTTTATGGAATGGCTGCAATGGCTGCAATTGGTGGTATAGGATTTTTTATTTTCAGTAATCGTTCACTCAAAAATACAAAATCAGCACAAACAGGAATCGATCCTAGTAGATTAGTTGGTTATGAAACTAGTTCCTCATCTGGTGGATATCAAACCAATAGGGGTGAGGCTCAACTAAAAGATGACATTGATTATCAACAAACAAGAAGTCATTATGACGAAGTACAACAAAGTTCACCACCTCAAAAAACTTCTCAAGAGGAAGCTGCATGTGGTTGTGCAGCATCCGCAGAAATAGGTTCTGAATGTGATTGTGCAATGCAAGGTGCATGTCTCTGTGATGGAACATGTAGATGCAGTGCTGATATTTGTAAAGAACAAGTTAATGCAATGAGTTAATTCTAGTTTTAGATTATTCTTTATTTCCACAAATGGAACTATTCTACTTTGTTTGATGATTTTGTTACAATTAATCACTGATTATTGAAAATAATGGCATGTCCGTTAATTAGATATGTCTGAGAGGCTTACTGTGATGTTGAATAGTGATATTACAAAGAAGCTTAGGGCATTGCAAGCAAAAAAAATTAAAGAAACTTCATCAACTGTTAGTTTTTCAAGAATTGTAAATGAAGTGCTAGAAAAAGGCTTAAAATAATAAAATAACTCTGTTTACTCTTTACTAGTTTTCAATTTACGAATTGTTCTAACATCTTTTTTTAGATGTCCTTTGCCTACCTAATATTTTTCAGCCTGATATTATTAAATTATTTCACAAATTTCCTATATTCATACTTTTTATGATTATATTATACCAATTACATCGTAGTGATAAAATGCCCAATTGTGGGAATTGCGAAAAACATATGTCAGTATGTTGAATTACATTTGGATAAATGATACTTGTTTCTAAGATCTCTATGAGTGAAGAAATTTATCAAAACACCTTCCAACAATCTGAGACCTTAATTCTGATGAAGGTGATTGCGCAATGTCAAAAATGCATTTCAAATGAATACCTTTGTCTAAATCATTCTGATTTGATTAAAAAAAGTATTATCCGTGATGTAAATAATTGGATTAAAGATAAAAAATTTTAACTGGAAAATATTATTTTGATGCTTGTCTGTAATTTTTTTTAAGATTTTAAAAAAATATGTGTGCTGGGAGTAACCCTCCTTCTGTTTTCACGATATTTCGCTTTGCAGCCTACCTGAACTTAGTACAGGAACTATGAGTTCTGTTTGGCTTTGCTCCATGTGGGTCGTCTTTTTCATTCCTTTTATGGAAACCTCAGGTTTTCACCATCACTGTGCGCCATATTGGATTATTTTCTGCTCCGTTGCCAACCATCTCTGATTATCTATCTCCAGATCACATTTCCTGTTTGGAGGGAGGAGTTTCCTCTGCCGTAGCAGCGTGTCGTGCTCCAGCTCACATGAATACTGTATCTTGTTATTGGATTTGAGTATTACTTTGCAGGTTTTGTGCCTATAATGAATAATGTACCGTGTTCTCTTTTCCATTTTTTCTTATTTTTCAAATCTTTGATATGTTTTGTTTTAACATCAAAACCAGTATTTTTAAAAAACTCTCTCCATTCTTTTTTTGAATGTAAATGCATTTGAATTTTCATTATTCCTGCCCATCTGGCAGTTGCCTTGTTATCTGTGTAAAAGTCTGTACCACAGAAAAATAGACCTCCTGGTTTTAGCAATTTGTATATTTTTCCAAGTGCTGTTTCTATGGAATTTGCATAGTAAATCGATTCCATTGAAAAAATAAAATCAAATTTTCCTCGATAATTCATTGATTCAATATCTGTATGAAAATATTCTTCTTTTCTATCTTCTATTTTTTTTATGGATTGAATGATCATTTTTTTACTTTTATCAATGCCTATGGATTTTTTACAATTTTTCTCTTTTGCTATTTTTCTTACTACCCATCCATTCCCACAACCTACATCTAAAAATGTAAATGGTTTATCAAATGATATGGATTTTAAAAATTTTAAAACATTTGTTCCGTGTTCTATTTCCATTAATTCTGCCCTTCCATTTTGAGCCCATTTATCAAAAGTTTCTCTAACCTTATCCATGAATTATGTTTGTTTCATTTCTAATATAACCTTCATCTTACTGATCTTTATGATGAACAATTTCTTCGTGTTTCTTATATTGGATTTTTAATAATTTATTTTGAATATAATTGCCTGATGAATCATGTCGAAACTGTGGTGGAAAGTTATATGAGCATACCAAATGTTCTCGATGTTTCAAATCTAACAGTATGATCTGTGATGAATGTTCGACAATAACTCATGAGCAATTTCATTCAATTTGTATGTCTTACCAGACTGACCAAACCAACACTGTGCCCAAAATTAAGTCTGGCAACTATTCAATGGTAGTTGCTATGGCTTAATTTTTCAAAAACACTTCCAATCTTTGATATCCTAGCTACTCAAGTTTTAAGTAGCATGAGCCATGATTTGGATCCTTATGGGTCGAATTCCAATCGTATTGAGCCTGTTTATGATACTTTTGATGCCTGTATATGCATCAGCACAAACTCCGGACCGAATTACAATTCTTGAAAATTTTGGAGATTATACTAATGGTGAACCCTTGTTTGTTTATGGACAAATTGCAAATCTTTTTGATGACTCTTTTCTGATAATGCAGATTTTTAATCCTCAGGGGGATTTATGTCAAATTCAACAATTAATGCCATTACCAAACGGTGCTTTCATCACTGATGTCATACCACTAAAGGGTAGAATTTGTGGTATTCCTGGCGAATATGAAATAAAATTATTCTATGGCGATTATTCAAAATCAACAACTTTTACTGTTTCATCTAATACTTTTTCTCAAGCAAATAATGAACAGATGATTTCTTTTGCTCAAAACTTGACATCTTCACAAAGTTCTACCATTGGAATATTGTTTGATATTCCATCTCCAATTCCTAATCCGACTTCAAACGATTTGTCTCAACTAGAATCTGATTTTGTAGGTCTATGGAGTGAATTCTTTGTAGATGATTTGATCATTGAAATTGATCCTTTGATTAGACCTGCTGTATCTTCATCATTAGATTCAGTTCAAAAATTATTGGATAAAGATGAAATTTCTTTTGAAATTGCAAAAAAAATTGATGAAACAATTTTTAGATCTATATTTTATTATGAAATTGGAGATAAAACAAAAGCAATTGATTTGTTAACTGACGCATTTGTAGATGTCAAAAATACAAATCCTGAAAAAATATCCAATCAAAGAGCTCCTACTTTTGATGAGTTAGAAGACACACTTTTGAATTTGATGAAAAAATCTGACACTGTTATGAGTAAATCTGTAAAAAGTGAAGTTGGGTTTATCTTTGCAAGGGGAACTGCACCTGTATTTTCTGATGAAATTAGTGAATTAATTGACGTACTTTCAAAATCTAGATATCTTGATATTGTGTCAAGAAAACAAAATGACCTTTATCGCTTAGTTCAAAATGATTGGGAATCCCTAAAACCCTCTCTTATGTCCAAAGAATCTATCGATGAACTAATTTCCTCATCAATACGAGTTACAGAACTACACCAGGCAGCTATTCTTTTACGAGAATTGGATAATGTTGATAGATTCATTTCATCTGATTCTGAAGAAAACAGTGATCTTGCGACTCTGATTCAACCTGATTGGAATGCATTAGAACGTGATTTGGCCTTGGCTAGTTCTGTTAAAGATATTTTGGAATCTGAATCAAAAATCAATCAAATGGCTCAGGTAATTGATATTTCATCTCGAATTAGCAAAAGTGTTGAAATCTCTCAAGCCAGCGGTGCTGATTCTACATTAATCAATGATTGGAAATTGCTTTTAGAACGGGTTGACGATGCTGATTCTGTTGATGGTGTTTTACAAATTGTTTCCGAGTTTGACCAATCTATGACTGAATTAAGAGAGAAAAGAAACCCTTTGGTTGTTTTAGAATTTCAATACAAATCTATGAAAGAAAAAGCAGAACTTCAAGCTGATTACGAAAATTTGTTTTTGATTGACAATGCTTTAAAAATTCTAAACACTGCTAAGGAAATGGAATCTGGCAATCCATCAATTATGAGAATTGATAGAATTGAAGTTTTGTTAAGTTGGGTTAGTGATATTTCTCCTAAAATAAAATCTGATTTAGATTCTTACAATAAAGATGCATACAAAATTCGTGCAAGTGATATCTTACAACGTGCAAAATCTCTTGAAAATTTGGTTGAACTAAGTTTAACCAAAAATAGATTTCTTCCACATTACATAGAATTTACTGAAACATTTAATGAAAAAATCGACAATGTACGAGATCTTGTAATAAAAAATGACCTTGATCAAGCTGATAAACTAGTTCGTGATTTATTTGATGAATGGAGTTCTGTTTCCCAAGCATATGCTGATGATCCTTTAGGTTCAGATGTTGGGTATACTGCAGATGAAATTAAACGAATTAAATTCCGTGAAACCTTGGATACTTTTTCAAATATGGTATCCACTTTCCACAATGCCGGATTTTTAGAACATGTTGATGAATATAATAAAAAGATGGCAGATGCCAATCAAATGATCAAATTGGCAAATTTCATTGATGCTGAATCAAAGATCTTAGAAATTGGTGATTATCTGAGTACATATTTGGTGTTACACGATGACAGCATAATTTATGACATATCCTTTGATGCCGAAAAAGACATCTGGGTAATTACTGGTGCGACTGAAAAATCCAATTTTGATAGACGCGAACATCTCTATGTCACTGTATACAATATGGATGGAACTACTCACAGTAGTTTAGATTTCACTGATACCAAACAAGGTAACTTTTTCACTCAGTGGATAGCTCCTACTGATCCTGGACTATACGTTGTCATGTTACAATACAAAGATTCCAAGGCTTCACAAATTGTCCATGTCGAAGAGGACTTTGAGTATGAATACAATACTGCAGATTTGAGTATGGTTGAACTTGCACGTGAATTTGAAGAATTAGAATCGTTTGCAGAGAATTTTGGCGGTGAAAGTTTTTCTGAAAACCCTAGATTTGCATCAGTGATTAATCAAATTGAATTTGCATTCAACGATAAAGATACAAAACGTGTAGATGCTAATCTCAAAGAATTAAAAACCATCATTGAACGATATCTTCCAATAAGATCCCATGTGGCTGTTATTGAGGCAATTTATGATGATGATAAATTGATTGTTTCTGGTGCTGTTCAAAAAACTCTTGCCTTTAGTGAAGATTTGTTTGTGGATGTATATGATCAAAGAGGAACGTTGATTGAAGAAATTTCATTAAAGGATAATTCTTCTGGATTGTTTACTGAAGTTATTTCACGACCATTTGATTCTGGTGTATATGTTGTACAATTACAATACCATGATGTAATCGTGACAGATTTTTTTAATGTAAAATAATTATTTTTTACCCTTTACTAAATTGAAGAGTTGTCTAACTGCTAATTTTGGATGATGAGTTGCTAATTTGATCATATTTGATAGTCCAAAATCTGCTTTGATAAAGTCAATAAATTCCTCTGGTCTTAATTCTTTGATAATGTCTAGTTCTTTATCCCATTCTTCATCGGTGAGACCGATCCATCTATCCTGAACTTTCCCTGCTGATTTAATTTTTGATTCAATCTCTTTTCTCCAATTTTCTTCATAAGGATAGAGTGATTCTTTGTCTGTCTTACCTGATTTTATTGCATCTGATGCTACTTTTCCTGCAACTCTTCCAAATTTTATGGCATATCTTATTCCTTCTAAAACTAGAGGGTTTGCTTGTCCTGCTGAATCCCCTACTAGAATCAAATTGTTGAAAACAGTTTTCCTAGACAATCCATCATTTGGAATTAATCCATAATGAAATTCAATTTCAGTTAACTTTCCTAATTTTTTTATCGGTCCTAATTTTTTATCTATTATCTCTTTGAGTCTTTGAGTAGGATCTACATTTGATTCTGGTTTCCCAACCCCTACTCCTATTCTTACAATGTTATTTCCTAACGGAAAAATCCATGCATATCCTGCAGGAGAGTATTCTTGTCCTACCATTAACCACCATGTTTCAGAATCTACATGTTCTACTTTCATTTCGTATTCTGCCCCTGCACCGAATCTTTCCCATTGTTCTACAAATCCCATTGCCTTGCAAACTGTTGATTGAAAACCGCTTGCATCAATTACAACTTTGGAATGAAATATGGTTTCCCCATTTGGTCCGACACCGTTTACTCCTACAATATCTCCTTTTTCATTTTTAATGACATTTTTAATGTTCATCTTTACAAAAATATCTGCACCACATTGTTCTGCCTCATTTGCTAACCATCTGTATGTTTTTCTTACATCTAATACTGCAGCTCTTGGAATGGTATCGCTAATTGTAACTTCGTTATTGGGAGAACAAAATGAAAAATTTTTAATTGGATTGAAACAATCATCTGGGATTCCAAATTCTTTAATATTTTGAATCCATGTTACACCGCTGGTCCTAACTGTTTCTGCAATTGTACTTTCCTTTTCAAGTAAAGCTACCTTGATCCCATTCTTTGCAGCAGTGTATGCAGCTGAGGATCCTGCGGGTCCTCCGCCTACAACTACTAAATCATAATGATGTTCTTCTGGCAATTACTTTGAATGATAAATACCTAGGTTATAATTTTGAGGAATAGACTTATTTTTTTAATACTGGAGTACCTGTAGTGTCATTTTCTCTTTCTGAATCAAAAGTTTCCATATGTGCAGGGTCTCTATGCATGAAACTATGAGTTTCCCCTTGTGTTTTTCTACAGAATTTTGAATGAATTGTCTCTTCAACTTTTAACGTTGTCTCATTTTCATGAAATATATGTTTTACACAGTCTGGAC
>JABMOR010000084.1 GCA_013203245.1 Candidatus Nitrosopumilus sp. | reverse complement strand
GGATTGCAACCTAAAGAAGACTATGCATACGTCAAAGTGGAAAATGAAACTTGGATTATTGGAAAAACAAGATTAGAAGAGTTCATGGCAGATGTAAAAATTGAAGAATATAAAATTGAAAAAACAGCAAAAGGCGCAGAATTTGAAGGGAAAAAATACATTCATCCATTATTAGATTTAATTCCAGAACTAAAGGAAATTTCAAAACTAGATAATTATCATGTTGCAGTATCAGAGACATTTGTTGATGCCAGTACAGGAAGTGGTCTAGTCCACCTATCACCAGCAAACGGTGAGGAAGATATCAAAATTGCAAATAAACGTAAAGTCAAAATTTTCAGCCCTATTGATGATGAAGTAAAATTTACAGAAAAAGCAGGAAAATATCAAGGAATGTTTGTCAGAGATGCAGACAGACCAATAGTTGAGGATCTAAAAGAGTGCAATGCTCTAGTAAAAATTGGTAAAATTAAACACAAATATCCATTATGTTGGAGATCACACCATCCAATTGTCTGGCTTGCTAGAAGAGGGTGGTTTTACAAATTAGACAAATTAGAAAACAAAGCAATAGATGCTGCAGAAAGTGTAGAATACTTTTTTGAACAACCAAAAAACAGATTTCTTGGAATTATCAAAGAGAGACACCCATGGTGTATTTCTCGAGAAAGGATTTGGGGCTGCCCTCTGCCAGTTTGGAATTGTGAAGATTGTGGTGAAAAGAATTGGTTTTTTACAAGAAAAGATATTGTAGATTCTGCAGACAAATTACCGGATGGTCCAAACTTTGAATTACACAGACCATGGATTGACAACATTACAATAAAATGTAAAAAATGCAATAGTGTCAATACAAAAAGAGAAGAATATGTTTTAGATACTTGGCACAATAGTGGCTCTGCACCATATTCATCATTAACGGATGAAGAATACACTAATGAAATTCCTGCGCCCTTTTTCACAGAAGGAATTGATCAAACTAGAGGTTGGGCATACACGTTGCTTATTGAAAACGTGATTTTAAACAATGCTGCAACTCCACCCTACAAAGCATTCTTGTTTCAAGGACACGTGCTAGATGATAAAGGAGGCAAAATGAGTAAAAGTAAAGGCAATGTCCTTGATGGTGCAGAATTGCTTCAGAAATATCCAGTCGACCTGATTAGGTTCTATTTCATGTGGAAAGCAAGTCCAATTGAACCACTTAGTTTCAGCACGGATGAATTAATGTCAAGACCATATCAAGTAATTAACACATTATTCAATCTTCATTTGTACTTTCAGCAGAATAGCAAATATGATAATTTTGACCAAACAAACACAATAGAATGGGCAAAGCAAAATGACTTGTTGACACCACCAGACATTTGGCTCTTATCTAAACTGCAAAAATTAATTCAAATTCTAACTGAGAAAAATGAATCGTGTAAATTCCATGAAGGTGCAAAAGCAATTGATGAGTTCATAATTAACAATCTTAGTCAGATTTACATCCCAATTACAAGAGGGGAACTATGGGACGAAGACGAAGAAAAGAAAGATAGAAGATTGTCAATCTATGCAGTTCTTAGCGAAGTTCTCAAAACTCTAGACATATTGATTCATCCATTTTGCCCATTTACAAGTGAACATCTTTACCAATCTACATTTAATGTAAAACAAAGTATTCTGCTTGACAAGTGGCCAACATATCAAGAATCACTAGTCAATGAAGAAATTGAAGAATCATTTGACATTATGAAAGATGTAGTGTCAATATCATCAGCTGCAAGAATGAAAGGAAAACTAAAGAGAAGATGGCCACTCAATGAAGCACAAATTTGTGTAAAGAAAGGTCAAAAAAATAAACTTGAATCATTGTCTGAACTATTACAATCACAACTTAATGTTGAAAAAGTTACAATCATTGAAACAGAAAAAGAATCAGGATTAGAACAAATTTTAGAATTAAAACAATTAGGATTGCCAGTTAAAGGAATAGCAGAATTAGAAAGAAAACGCATAGGACCAAAAGCAAAACAACACATGGGAAAACTTGTCTCAACATTCAATGAAACAAATCCAGAAGAAATAATTTCATCATTACAAAAAGAAGGCAAATATGATTTCAGCATAGATGGAGAAATAATCTCATTAGACAATGAAGATTTTATCATAGACTTTGATGCAAGTGAAAATTTTGCAGTTGTAAAAAGAGACAACTATACGGTAATTATTTCAACATCTAGAAACAAAGAGATGATGGCAAAAGGATTGGTAAAAGACATTGCAAGAAGACTTCAAACTCTTAGAAAAGAGAGAGGGTACACACCAACAGATGTTTTAGAGGTTGCATCAATTTTAGAATTAGATGAAGAGTCACTCGAAATGATGAAAGAGAAATCCGATGAACTAGCATTTTTGGTCAGAGTGAAACAAGTTAACTTTACAGAATCATGTAAAGAATACAAAGAAGATGACATTGATGGCCAAAAAATCAAAATTTCTGTAGAATAGATTTTGAAAATGAATGCAATATTTTTATTACAATCAAAAATTCCATAAACAAATGTCCGAATCAACCCCAAATGTTGTTGGAATTAACGTTCTAAAACAAAATGGCCTAGATGTGGATGAGTTGTTAAAGGAATTAATCAAAAATGCAGCAGTAGAATTTACTGCATACTATTACTTTACCAACCTCAGAGCACATTGTACAGGCATTGAAGGTGAAGGATTGAAAGGAATTATTGAAGATGCAAGATTAGAAGATCTTAGTCATTTTGAATCATGTCTTGAGAGAATCTATCAATTAGGTGGAATTCTTCCAAACGATGCAACCGAATTTATCAAAATTTCTGGTTGTGAATTCCTACAACTCCCAGCAAACCCAACAGATCATAAAGCAATTCTAGAAAAATGTCTCAAAGCAGAGCAGGGTGCAATTGTCAACTGGAATAAAATTTGCCAAATGACATTTGGAAAAGACCCAGTAACATACGATATTGCAAAAGATATCCTAGCTGAAGAGATCGAGCACGAGTCATGGTTCCTAGAACTAATCTATGGAAGACCATCTGGACACATGCGAAGAAAGTATGCAGGCGAAAGACCACATACAAAAAAACATTCTAGAGCATTAGATATGGCCTAAGTGCCAAATCATTTTCTTTATTTTAATTTCACAATTAAAGTGAGTTTATACACAACAAATTGTGAAGATGCGTTGTTTTATCACGGTTAAATATAAAAATCACATATTGATAATGTGGTAAAACAGATTAGCCTAGACACATGGCAAATTCAGCATTTATCAGATCTGTTAGAAAAAGGCTCAAACATTGTTACAAAAACAAACAGACCAATTGTTTTGTATCGACAGACACTAGAAGAAGAAGAAGAATCGTATGAAGAAATTGTATGTACACTTACCAAGGGATACGTCATTGAGCAAATGGTCACATCAGGAGGAATTCTAGTTCCAAGTTTTCATCAACAATTAGTATTTACAATTGAAGAATATCCTCAAGAATTATTACGAAAAAGTAAAGATCGGTTTTTAGAAATGATCGATTTTCTAGATGAGCAATTGAAATAGCATCACAGTTAATAAAGACCGTAAAGTGCATGATTTTTGCATGCAATTACTTGAATTTCAGGCTAAGGAACTATTTCGAGAGTACGGAATTAACCTACTTGAAAGTATCTCATCTACGAACATTGAGGAGGGTAGAAAACATGCAAAAGAATTAGGATATCCATTTGTAATTAAAATTCAGGTGCCTGTTGGAGGTAGAGGAAAAGCAGGAGGTATTCAAAAATGTCAAAACGATGATGAATTTGAGCTAAAATATCCGCAAGTTATGGATTTGACCATCAAGGGTGAAAAGGCAAGAGCAATTTTGCTTGAAAAAATGGCAGATATTAAAAAAGAATTGTATCTTTCAATATTTTTGAATCGTTCAAAAAGGTGCTATACAATTATTGCATCAGCTGAAGGCGGTGTAGAAATTGAATCAGTTAAAAATCAAATTATCAAAGAAATTGGATTAGGGGATGTTTCAGACGAACTAGCAAAAGAAGTTGCAAAAGAAATGAAACTGGAAGGAAAAACTGCTGAACAGTTTGTAGATACTTTGAAAAAATTATCAAAACTTACAATTGAAAAAGAGGCAGAACTTGTAGAGATTAATCCATTAGCAATTATGCAAGATGATTCAGTTATGGCACTTGATGGTAAATTTGTAACAGATGATAACAGTAATTTCAGACATGCCGAATTACAAAAATATCAAGAGAAAACAGATAATGAAATACAAGCTGAAAAAAGTGGATTTTCTTTAGTAGAGTTAGATGGAAATATAGCAGTTGTTGGAAACGGTGCAGGACTTGTAATGTCAACATTAGATATGTTATCAGATAATGGAGGAAAGCCAGCATGTTTTCTAGATGTAGGTGGCGGTGCAACAACAGAATCAGTTTATGAAGCTTTAACCCTAATCAGCAGATTACCCAAAGTAAAAGGAATTCTTGTAAATCTATACGGAGGAATTGTAAAAACTACAGTTGTCGCAGAAGCGTTTCTCCAAGCATATGAAAATAATCTAATTGACTTGCCAGTATTTTCAAGACTAAAAGGTACTGAATCAGAAAAAGCAAAAGAAATGCTAAAAGATTCTAGAACTAACATATTTGATTCTGTAGAAGAGGCAATTAATGCAGCAGTTATGGGGATAAAGAAATGACAGATATCTTTGAATTACTAAAAGGAAAACCAGGAGATCCAGATTATGAAAATAAAGGAGTCATTGTTCAAGGGATTACAGGTGCATATGGTTCACTTCATGCAAAACAAATGATAGCCTATGGAACTAACGTAGTTGCAGGCGTTACTCCAGGTAAAGGAGGTCAGAAATTTGAAGATAAAGTTCCAGTATTCAACACAATGCAAGAAGCAGTAGATGCAACTAATGCAAAAATTTCAATCATATTTGTTCCAGCAAAATTCTTTTTATCAGCAGCTAAAGAGGCATTAGAATCAGGAATCAAATTACTGGTAGCTATTCCAGAACATGTCCCAATCAGAGATACAATGGAAACATTAGATTTGGCAAATAAAAAAGGAGCAACAATAATTGGACCAAATACTCCAGGAATAATGATTCCAGAATTAATCAAAATAGGAATTATGCCACCAATGCCTTTCAAAGCAGGTAAAATTGCCGTACTATCAAAAAGTGGAACTTTGCTCTATGAAATTTCAGACGCACTTACAACAGCTGGGTTTGGTCAATCAATTACCATTGGGATTGGAGGAGATCCAGTTAACGGTACAAGATTAATTGACGCATTTGAAATGGTAAAAGATATTCCAGATATGGAAGGCCTAGTGATAGTAGGAGAAATAGGTGGAGATTCTGAAGAAATTTTAGCTCAAAGAATTATCGACATTGGATTTAACAAACCAACAGTAGCATACATTGCAGGAAGAGCAGCACCCAAAGAAAAGAGGATGGGTCATGCAGGAGCAATAATTATGGGAAATTATGGTTCAGCAGAATCCAAAGTATCAATGTTTAACAAAGCAAATATTCCAGTAGCAAAAAGACCTGCAGAAGTACCAGTATTATTAGCTGGAAAAATGGAAAAATCCGATTAGAATAAAAGAGAGAGATTGAGGAGAAAATTAAATGCCAGTTACAGACCCAGAGAAGAAAAGAATTGCACAGCAAGCACGTCTTGTTATGAAAATTTGCTTCAAATGTGGGGCTAGAAACGATATTGATGCAACTCGATGCAGAAAATGTAGAAATCCATACTTGAGATTAAAGAACAGAAATCTCGGTGTCAAGAAATAGAATTAAGAAATCATTAATCTTTGCCGATAATTTACAATTGCATGTTTTAATTCAGCATCATATTGCTTGACAAAAGATTTTGCCTCCTCAGGATCATCTAATTCGTCAAAAGTTAATTGTAAATCATCAGGTAGTTGATCATTCATTTGGAATAGGATTTTAGCAGCTTCCACATATTGTCCTAAATTATCTGCACCTTCAAAGGCCAACTTCATTCTATCAATTAGCACATCAAATTCTTGTAAAGACATGAGGGTTATTTCTAAAATCAGTAGAAAAAGGCTTGGTAATTACAACATCATACAATAGCAAAGACAAAAAAACACCCATTTCAGTAATCTGATTGGACCGGTCGTCTAGTTTGGTTTGGATGACGCACTCACACTGCGTAAGGAATTAACTTCCCGCAAAGGTCGTGGGTTCAAATCCCATTCGGTCCACCATTTTATTTATCCAAGAACACATGAATTGGATTCAGAATCAAAGACAGTTCCAGTACCACATTTTGAATCAAATTCACCAGAACTTGCTACTTTTACACTACCAAGCACACATGCATTAGTTTCAGGATTAAGAACAGTTCCAGCGCCACATTTTGAATCAAATTCACCATAGAAAATTTCTTCATCCTCCATTACAGTGGTAATTTTATCAGATGATGAATCCAATACATTATCAAAATATCCTTGAGAATATCCAGCACCGAGTATTATCAATATTAAAACAGGAATTCCGATAATAATTGGAATTTTTAACGGGATAGATTTTGTGAAACTTTTAGATTCTAGGACAGGTTTTGGAGTTGCACCAACTTCAAAAATAGAAGTACCGCAAAGCATGCAGAAATTAGCACCTATTGGACCTTTTTTTCCACATTTCCAACAATGAATAGTTTCTTTATCTTCAGGTTCATTTTCAAAAACAATTTCATCGTTAGTTTGAATATCAGAATTATGTTTAGCAAGATACTTTTCTCTCAGACGTTTTAGATAATTCTCATCAGTGATCCAGATTTTTTGATTTTGAATATAAGTTTGTTTTATGTGCTCTAATCTATATGGATCACCAACACCCAATTTTAGCAGAGAATTTACCTCATCTACTACATCCGTGGAATCCATATACTATTTCTTACAAGTACAAGTCATTAAATATTAACTGAAAAAATATTTCAAAAAATGAAGAATTCATAGAAAAATGTCTAAAATTCTCAAATTTTGTTCAGATGTAAAACAATAGTAATCATTAAAATCTAAAAGAGTAATAGAGCCTGTGGACATATTTCAAAGGAAAATAATAGTAGTCATCCAAAGAGACCATGCTAGATACAATTCTAAAAAATAAAGAAAATTTAGACACAGATTTGATAATAATTGCAATTAAAGAATTTGTAAAAAATCATGAAAAATATGATTTGGAAAAAAAGGAAATTTTAGATTTGATTTCAGAGACGAAAATTAGGTAAATTGTGTATAAAATAAATTATATTTTACTAGTAAAGAGATTCCCCTTTTTCCCAAGATAATTCAAAAAATGAATTCATCATATCTACTAGGGTTTCAGAATCAGACCACCATGCAAAAGTTTGTCGTGTTGGATGTGTAGCATTCCTCATAAAAATTAGAACTTCTTTTTTGTCATTTACAATGAAACATTTGTTTTCAGAGTTTGATGGAAGAGCTTTAATTTTTTTAGAATCAATATCAGATAAGAATTCAGGAGTTTTAATTACAGGTGAAACAACCATTTTGAGATTAGTTGGGGCATTTTCAATCCAATCAAATATGTCTGAATGATACATTCTAAGTAAATCAGGAACAATACCGTAAATTCTGAAATCTTCAGAACTTGAATTTATCATTTCTTTTATTTTGTTAGTGATTGGTCCAGTTCCATGCAATAACTGCATTTTTTCAGATTTGGATTCATCAGTTTCAACTGCAAAGAATGGTATTTCTTTCCACATCTCAGAAAGAGATTCTTCTTTATCTGCTAAAACATCAATTCTCTCTTGTTCTTGTTTAATCAGTGTCGAAACAGCCTTTCTCATATCCATTGCAGTGTATTTAGTAGGATGAGATAATTCTGCAACAACTAACCCCATATTTTGAAGGGAATTAACCAAATGGTATGTTTCAGTTCTAGGTAATTGTAATGCTTTGGCTATTTCAGATGCAGTCTTTGAACCATATTTACCAAGATAGATGAAAACTTTTGCCTGACTCTTTGTGAGTCCAAAATTAATTAATTCATTTCTAATTTTTTCAAGTGTGAGTTTATGCCGATACATTGCAGTGTCGGATTCATTATCAAACAAATTGATTTGTTTTTCATCGACCATTTGTAACCAAATATTGTTACACTGTCAAGGATATAACGATACTGTCACAGTCTGTCATGACAGATAGTAACAAACCAGAGTCAGAAAAATCATGAGATCGATGAATGTAATATTTCTTTATTACAAAATTAGGTCCAAAATAGGCGTAATTTTTGATTTTTAAAATTAATTATACATTTTAAAATTGCAGATTCAATCAATAGCCTGATTAAAATTAGATTGAAATGAGAAAAAAGCATGAAAGCCAGATTTACTGGGAAATGCGTCGAATGTGGAGATGTAATTAAAGCAGGTAAGGAGATTTTAAAAAACTCCAAAGACCAATGGGTTCACAAGGCTTGCTGTGATTTGGAAGAAGAGTTACCATAATCAAAAAAAACTAGTGTGAATTAATAACAAATTTTTTAAATGACTTTAAAAAAGTAAAGATACAGTGAATTCGAAATCAAACATATTGCTAATGGCATCAATAATGACAGTATTTGGAATAATGATGATTCCAGGAGAGATTTCTGCAGATTCAAACCAAGTAACAATAACCTCAATTGATGAAAAAATCAGTTTAGAAAAAACAATTACTACAATGAATGTACCTCAAGATAACAAATTACCATGGGGAACTATCAGAGGAGAAGCTTCAGATGTAGTTGAAAGATACCCAATAATTATTCAGTTTTACAAAGGAGAGGATCCAGTTCACTTTGCTCAAGTAGATGCAAAAGGAGATGGCTCTTACGAATACAAATTCAGAGTAAGAAATGTAGATTTGGAAACAGGTGAAGCAATCAACATCTTTGAAGGAGATTATACAGTAAAAATCTACAAAGTAATTCCAAATATCAATGATTTAGCATAATCAATAATCATTATTTTCATAGAATTCATATACTGAATATCTAAACAAAGAGCTAGAAAATGAGTAAGAACTTTTGGCACGATATAGAATCAGGCAATGATGTTCCAGAAATTGTCAATGTCATTGTAGAGATTCCCAAAGGTTCCATGAACAAGTACGAATATGACAAAAAACATAATTTGATAAAATTAGACAGAGTGTTATTTTCACCATTTCATTACCCTGGAGATTACGGCTTAATTCCTCAAACGTTGTCTGATGATGGAGACCCACTTGATGCACTAGTATTAGTTACAAATCCCACATATCCAGGAATTCTAATTGAAGCAAGGCCAGTCGGATTACTACAAATGAAAGATGATGGGGAGATGGATGACAAAATTATTTGTGTTGCAACAAATGACCCACGATATTTGCACACTACAGATATTACTAAAATTGAAGATCATTATCGTTCAGAAATTGCACATTTTTTCCAAGTTTACAAAGATTTGGAAGGTAAGAAAGTAGAAATTCTAGGATGGAAATCTGCAAAAGATGCCAAAGTGGTGATCATGGAATCGATAAAAAGATACAAAGACACTTTGAAAAAATATTAGAATGCAAAAAGAATGCGAACATTTTTCTCAAGAAAGAAAAATATCTCAAAAGACAAAAAATTGTGAAGAATGCGATAAAGAACATCTCCCCATAGTTGCACTTCGAATGTGTTTAACATGCGGACATGTTGGTTGTTGCGATTCATCAATTGGTAAACATGCAACAAAACATTTTGAAGAAACAGGGCATCCGGTAA
This sequence comes from Candidatus Nitrosopumilus sp., assembly GCA_013203245.1. Lineage (GTDB taxonomy): Archaea > Thermoproteota > Nitrososphaeria > Nitrososphaerales > Nitrosopumilaceae > Nitrosopumilus. The sequence continues at coordinate 22,325 of JABMOR010000084.1, read as the reverse complement.
TGCAGGCAGTTCCAGAAATAATTTGGAAATGGTGTTATATTCATGAAGAATATTATTGAGTTGAAAATATTTTCAGAATAGAATTTTAGATTTTAAGAATATACGATTTTAATCGTAAACCATCAAGTCTTTTTCTTCAAGCAAAGCATGAATTTGGTTGACAGAGCGATGGACATCTTTTTCAAGTTTTGCTCCAACACAAACTAATTTGCCTGATGCAAAAATTAGAATTACTGTTTTAGGATCAAGCATCCTGTGAATTAGTCCAGGGAATTGTTCTGGTTCGTACATACTTCTAGGGAGGGTTCTAGCAGCTTGCTCCAAGTTTACTTTACCTCCAAGATTAATTGAAGATACAATATTTTGAATAGAAACTATAGGATCGTTTTTGATTTTGATTTTACCTTTTCTTAAAATTTTCACTACTTCAAAAACTGCAGTTTCTGCTAATTCTTGAGATTTTGCCCCTGTACATACCATCTTTCCGGAACCAAAAAGCAGTGTTGCAGTCTTTGGACTTTTTAGTCTGAAAACGGCACCAGGGAATTGTTCAGGATGATATTCAACTGCAGGGAATTTTTTAGTAATATCTACAAGGTCTAATTTTTGTTCAATCGTTGCAGAGGCTACTACATTTACAATTGCAATGATAGGTTTAGTTTGAGTCATATTTTCATTTGCCTCCCAATGTATCCATATTTTGGTCTAATCGTAAGCCTTTGTATCTATTTCTAATTGTCACTTCTGTTACATTTGCTGCTTCTGCAATATCTCGTTGAGTTTTATCCTCACCGTTTTTCACACAAGACAAGTACAATGCTGCTGCTGCCAATCCCATCGGATCCTTTCCAGCAGATTCTTCATGTGCCTGTGCATCTCTAAGTACTTTAACTGCAAATCGTTTTGTTTTTTCTGTAATTCCAATTGAGCTTGCAATTCTTGCAACACATTGCACTGGATCTACAACAGGCATTTTTAATTCTAATTCTTGATGTAAAATTCTATAGCATCTTGAAATATCTTTTTTCTTAATGTTGCCTGCATCAGCAACGTCTTTTAGAGTTCTAGGAGTTTCAGTATCTCTACATGCAGCATAAAGAGATGCTGCGATTAATGCAGAAATAGAACGACCTTTGACGAGACCTTTCTCCAATGCTTTTCTGTAAATGTATGATGCTTTTTCAATAACAGCATCAGATAATGAAAGTTTGTCTTTTAATGTAGATAATTCACTTAGTGCTTGTCTGAGATTTTTATCAGATGAGGCATTTACTTTACTTCTACTATCCCAAGTTCGTAGTCTTTCAATAGTACTCTTCATTGTTGACGTAAGAGGTTTTCCAGAAGAATCTTTATTCATAGGACTAATGATTGTTGCAAGTCCTCTATCGTGCATTGCTAATGATGTTGGAGCACCAGTACGAGTTGGATCTGCACCACCTTCTTTTGAAAATGATCTCCATTCAGGACCAGAATCTTGTAAAGTTTCAGTAATAACAAAACCACATTTTCCACAGAATCTCTCTCCAGTAACATTGTCAGCCAGCATGGAATTTTTTCCACAACGACCACATGTCGAATCTGCTTTAATAATTTGTTCAACCAAAGGAATCCAATATTGTGCTGTTGATTTCCTATAATAACCCATTTTTTTGGTAATTTTTAGAGAAAACTGAGCCTAGATCGGCCAGATATTATTTCTCAAAAAGGCCATAAAAAGGAAATTTTGGGCAATGTTTTCATTTTTTGAAATAAATTTCAGAAATCATACAGATATCCCAAACACCATTTCATTTTTTAATAGTTACAGAGCAGCAGACTCAGATGTCATCATATCAGTTAGGTAAATGGGATCTATCAGAACTAGTAAAAAATCCAAAAAGTCCTGCATTTCAAAAACAAATTCAAGAATTAGAAAATCAGGCAAAAAAGTTTGAAAAAATTAAATTAAAATTAAATCCAAAAATGTCATCTAAACAATTTATGGATATTCTTCATCAAGTAGAGAAAATTTCTGAAAATATGAGTAGGGTTGGAGGTTATGCATCATTATCATATTCATCAGATACACAATCAGATGAAGCAACATCTCTAATGACAAAGATGTCAAAACTGGGTTCTGAAATATCAAATAAAATTTTATTTTTTGATTTATGGTGGAAAATACAAGTCGATGAAAAAAATGCAAAGAGACTCATGAAAGATGCAGGTGAAATTACAGAATATCTTTCACACAAAAGACTATTTGCAAAATATGCATTAAGTGAACCTGAAGAACGAATCATAAACACATTAGATGTAACAGGGATATCTGCGCTTGTAAAACTCTATGACAAGATAACTAATTCCTTTGAATATAAAATGAAAGTTGGAAATAAAACTAAAGTGATGACACGTGAGGAACTCACAAACTATGTCAGAAGTACAAATCCAAAAGTTCGAGAAACAGCATACAAAACTATTCTTTCCAAATATTCTAAAAACAAAGGAGTGGTTGGAGAGATATATCAGAATATTGTCCAAAATTGGAAAGATGAAGGTATTGACATTAGAGGATATGAATCACCAATCTCAATGAGGAATATTGGAAATGATGTAGATGATAAAACCATAGAGTCCCTACTCACAGTTTGTAAAAAAAATTCACCAGTATTTCAAAAATTCTTTATTCAAAAAGCAAAGATGCTAAAAATGAAAAAATTACGAAGGTATGACCTGTATGCACCAGCAGCAGCAAACATCAAAGAAAAAAATTATTCTTATGATAAATCAGTGAAATTGGTTTTTGAATCTCTTGGGAAATTTAGCAGTAAATTGGAAGAATATGCAAGAAAAGTATTCAATGAAAACCATATTGATTCGGCCATAAGACAAGGAAAAAGAGATGGTGCTTTTTGTAGTACACTTACTCCAAAAATCACGCCTTTTGTATTGGTAAATTTTACTGGAAAATCAAGAGATGTGTTTACTTTGGCTCATGAGTTAGGTCATGCAGTTCACAGTCAAGCAGCACAAGATAGATCAATTCTTGTTCAAGATGCCCCGTTACCATTAGCAGAAACTGCATCAACTTTTTCAGAATTATTGTTGTATGATAATTTGTCAAACAAAATTTCTGATGATGAAAAAAAGGCAATGTTATCTGAAAAAATTGATGATCTATATGCCACAATTCTAAGGCAATCATTTTTCACAATCTTTGAAGTTGACGCTCATAAACAGATTGGGGAGGGAACCACAATAGATGAAATTTCAAAAACATATTTACAAAATCTCAAAGTTCAATTTGGAAACTCAGTAAGTATATCAGATGACTTTGCAGTAGAGTGGAGTTGTATTCCACACTTTTATCATACACCGTTTTACTGCTATGCATATTCGTTTGGCAATCTACTAGCTTTGTCATTGTTTCAAAGATACAAAAAAGAAGGAAAAGACTTTGTCCCAGCATACATGAGTATTCTCGAAGCAGGTGGATCTAAAAAGCCAGAAAAACTTCTATCAGAATATGGCTTTGACATAAGAAGTCCAAAATTCTGGCAAGAAGGTTTTGATTATATCAAAGAGCAAGTAAAAACACTCTCATCATTAAACTAGATTTTAGATAAATGGGGCTGACAGTCCAACGCATGGACTGCCAGCTTGTTCCCCGAACGGTTTGAATTCGATGTCAATTCCAAGACAATGATAATCTGATTTAAATGTTTGAATTTATTTCAAGTCTAATTTTTTGGATTTAATTTTTCTAATAGAACCCATCAAAATTCCAATAGTAATTCCCATTTGATATAGGAAATACAACAATACTTCAAAAGTACTAGGAGTAAGATCAGTGAATCTACTTACAGCAGTCAATATCAAGATTAATGCACTAAAAAAGAAGACAAATCCTTTGGTTACCCCATTAAGATTTGTAAATTTCAAAACAACAAAACTCATCACGGTAACAGAAATTGCCAATACCGTTAGAAATCCAGTATTCACCCCAAATATCAAAAAAAGGGAAGACGCAAATTCAGCAGGACTATTTGCAGATAAATTAGACATGATAATTTTTTCAGGAGAGGCAAATCGAGGGACACTCAATAGTGCATTTATCAAAAATAAGATAAACATTGTAACTGATACAGTTTTCACATGATTTTGTAACCGAGGAAATCGTACAAGTATCGCCCTTCCAAGAATTATTCCTTGGAATAATCCTATCCCAAAAGCACTCAAAACAGCAACCAGTTGAATGACAGGGTTTTGAAAAAGATCAGCGAGAACAGAGATTAATGCCATAATATCTTGATAGTTGTATTTATGGGGATATTAGTTACCAGATAAATCATTTTCATAAAAAATAAACCAATCAAAGAAGGTATCGTATTGAAATAGGAGTAAATTTAATAATTTCATCCTTAGAGGAACAACACATGCAACAAAAGATCATTCTCTTTACAATGATGATATTAATTGGAATTTCAGCAAACTATGTGTATTCACAAGAAATGAGCCTTGCTACGTTTCAAGAAACTGCACAAATTATTGTAGACAAGAGAATATCTCAAAATGTTACAGCGTCAATAACATTGCAAAGTACAAGCGTTCAAGAAATTAAAATCCCAGCAGAATTAGAACAAAGAATTAGAGAAAATGGCAATATTTCAGCAGTAATCATAACAAATCAAAATGAATGTATTTTAGGAGTTTATGAAGAATCATGTATAATAATAAATGTTAAAAGAAATCAAGCAGATAAAAATTTTCTAACAATTCAAAATTCAACATTAAAAACATCAGAACAGTTCATTGATGAAATAAATGAAATATTTGATACAAAAGCAGAACTTCACTCCACATTCATTCAGCCAAGTGATGAGATGAATTCGGCCTTGGAAACATCAGGAGTGATTTCAGGTAAAGGAACTGTTTCCGCAGTATACACAATGCCTATGGAAGACACGGATTCCATGTATGAAAAAATATCATCAATTCTAATTCCAAAAACCATCAGGGACTCAGGAGGGTTTTATGATGCTGCAAGAAATCTTTCAACAGATGAGAATGCAAAAATGACGTTCTCCATAATACCATCAGAAAACAAGTCATTGCTTCAATTAAGAATATCAACGAATTATTCAGGAATAGCATCAAACATAGATAAAATCAAACCACTAGAATTTTTGCAAACAGATGAATTGCATAGATCAGATTATTTCTCTACTGGGTTTTATCCTCTAAATTCAATAATACAGGTAGTAGTATTATCTGTAGAAAACACCAATGTTTCAGATGTTAAAGGAAACATAGCTCAAACACAAATAATAGATGGTGAAAAAATTCCAACTGACATTACAAAACAAGGATGGGTTTTTGATCCTGAAGAAGGTCAAAGAATTCAAGGAAAATATATTTTTGGAGAAAAAACATCAGTAACCAATAAAGAGTTAGAATTTTCACTCGGTGGAAAAAATATTCAAAATGAAAAACAAGAATTTGATGATTCAGTTCCAATAGTGATCATAATTACAATAGTTGCAATTGCAGCTGCAATATTTTATCTTAAAGGATACAAGAAATAATTACAGTAAAAGAACTGCGGCAGCAAAAACAGTGGTCCATTTTCCATCTTTATCACCTTTAGTAGTTTGAGTAATATTATGAGTTTTGTAAATTTCTCCAGAAATTGACCATTGTTGTCTCTTTTCATTCCATGCTTTATCAGCATCAAAAGTAATTCCTAAAGAAGATGCAAGCATTTGGGCTGCAATATCCTCAGCATAATCACCGGCTTGAGTTTCATTTTGTCCATAAGATTCGTATTCAGAGAGATATCCATATCTGGATTTATCCTTTGGTTGGGCAAGACCAACAGATGCAGCACAAACTCTCTGAGGCTCATTTGTTTGGTTTTTTGAATATATTGTAAATAAAATTTGTCCAGGTGAAATTTTCTTCAAACCTTCTTTTCTAGAAATCAATTTTGCCTTAGGAGGAAAAATACTTGAAATCAAAACAAGGTTGGTTCCTGCAATACCAGCATCCCTAAGAGCATATTCAAAACTAGTTAACCTATCTTCGTGAACACCCTTTCCTTTTGTAAGAAACAAATTCTTTGCAACTAAGTTTAGCATTTCTGCATTCATGAAAGAGAGTTATTATTTATATCTTAATTGAGGGTTAGAATTTGGAAAAAAATTAAATTTATAGATAATACTCAGTCAGTTTTTCTTTTCTTCTTTCTTTTATCAGGGTCACTTTTGATTTGTGTCAGATAGAGAAATGTGAAAAATGCACCCAATCCAATGTTAATGACACCCATGAAAGTGATCATCATAGTCATAGAAGGTGGAGAAATTGGAGATAATCCAATAATAATACCAAGTATGCCAGTAACAAAAAACATCATCATCAAAACCTTGACCCTAGTAGGTTCGATGTATCTCATAACAGGTATCAAAATAGGGCATTATTATAAACTGACGGTGTTTTTGACGATTCTAAAATAAAATTATTTTTAAATTAACCTCAGGTAACACTTTACCAGATGCCATAATGTCGCCTTTAATGGCGTTCATAGTAGAATTACAACTGATCGCGTATTTAGGTCTTGATCAAATCATAAGAAAATGAATTTTATGGATATCCAATTCAATACGCTTAAGTTCACACATTTTAATAAAAAAATTAAGGTTGAAAAAAGAGTTTTTTTGTAAGTCCAGGAATTAGTATATCAAATAGATGGATTTTAATTAACAAAAAGAATTTCACAGGTTTAATAGTTTCTCAAAAGGTATCAAATTTTTCATTTTTACCTTAGTTTTACTTTTCTCTTGTGGATCATATTCAGGATCGATAATGAAATCAGACCATTCAGTTAGAGCGTATCTAAATTTTTTTCCATCTGCAACAATTACAAGAATATATAATCCAACTTTTTCTTCTTTTAAGATTTTAGGATAATTCAATACCTCATAATTAGTAATGTCAAAGAAATTTTTCTCATAAATAGTTTGATTATTTTTAAATTTCACATCAACAACATAATACCTGCCATTTTTTTTGCAAAAAATATCTACAAAGGTGTTATTAAACACAAGAGTGGATTTCCAAAATAATTTCCAAGCAGGATCCTGTTCACGATCTATTCTCTCTTTAATCGATTTTGTTTTACTTTTAGGAATAATTGATTTTCCAATTACTTCCAACATTAATTCCTCTTGATATTTTTCAATTTCACATAATTCACGGTGTTTGTATTCTCTGTCCCAAAATTGTTTCTTTAACAATTCAACTTCTTTAGGCGTTGATACGGGGATTTGTTTAAGCCAGTCTGCAATTGGTCTCGGATTATATTTAATTTCATGATAACTGCGAGGGCCATAAATTTTCTTCTTGCCTGATTCAACTATTGGATTTAGAATATACTGCGACCAACCCATTCTTTCTAATCTGTGTTGTTGACTTATCAAAGTCTTAAGATCTACGGTTACGCGTTTCTTCCTATCTCTATCCACTGTTACTGGCGAATAACTAATCTCAAAACCCTCTTTTTTTAGAATATCTAGAGCAATGATTTCAGCATCATATCCGCTTTGAGAAGGTCTTGATGAACTTCCAATTGGAGTTGATGGTTTTTTCTTTGCCTTACGTTTTTCTTTAGTTTGAACCAATAATATTAAAAATCATATTTTGAACTTAAGCATATGGTCTATGCTCAAAAGAGTTTAGAATCTAAGGTTTAGGTTTTGAAATATACTTGATTTTCCAACTAATAATCTGGAAATCAATAGAAATTGTAATCAGAAATATTCCGAGACCCACTCCTAAATTCGCAGATTCATGTTGTTGAATATTCAAATAAGTAGAACCAAGATAAAGGACAACACCGAAAAATGCAAAACCTAGCATTTTACTTTCAGGTATTTTTATTCCATCTAACATATTATGAATATCATATGGACATTATTAGAGGTTGCCGATTAAATTGATGTAAGTAATGTCAATTGTTTTGAAATTCATTATTTCTTTTGATTTTTTTAATCAATTTCAAACCCAATCTCAGGAAATTATCCTCTATTCCGTATTTTTCAAATGTTCTTCTCAAAAAATAACTTCTGACAAAAGAAACTGAGGCATAAACAAAAGTAATTGCCAAGTTTGCAGTTAGTGGATCTTCTTGAATCCAACCCATAGAGAGGGGTAAAATTAGAATTCCTACACCATATCCTATAGGATATCCTCCAAAGGAATTGACAAATGCCTCAGATGCACTTTTCTTTTTTGAATCTGCTTTTTGATCAGGCATTATTTCATATCCTCCAAAATATCTTCTGAATAGGAATTCATTTCAGATATTTGTTCTTCATTACATGGTTGACAGATATCTTGAATGATTTTTGGCAAATAATACAAAACCACCAACCCCACACTAAACAAAGGATTCACAAATCCTACTCCAATAGTAAATGTCCAGAAGAGAATTTTCTTAATCGTCATCTCGTTCCCCCCACTTATGATAACAATCAGTACATTCCCATTTTGGGTCATTGTTACCAATACAACATCCTCCACCAACAATTTCTTTGTCCTTGATTGCTTGAAGATACCAATCCATATCCCCAGGATATCCCCAAAAAATTAGGGCCACATTGTTACCTTTACATTCAGGACAGATAGGATTTTGTTCAGTCATTGGCATACTTCCCAATTCGCTTTAATTTCCAAGGCAATGTTTCAGTCCATGGTACTTCCTCAAAGAATAACTTCAACGTGTATTCTATCGCTTGGAATTCTGAATAGCAACACCAAACATAACCTTCCCAGTTCCCATTATTTTTGATTAGTATCTCCACATACCATTCATCTGGTCCAACACAGGAAAATTGGATATTTTCTTTTGTCTTGTTATTGGTAAATCCAATATAGTTTGGAGAATAATCCCAATCCAAGAGCAGTATTTCACTAGTTGCACTTAGAAAGTCAATAGATTTCCCAGTTACAGTCCTGTTTCTATCATGCATATAGTATGTGATGTTTTGATAGGTTACATCAGAGATTGTTTTCTGTTTTGATAATTCATCGATGGTAGTATCTTGAATTTGATTTTGAAGTATTTTACACCTCATTTTCGTCCTCCTTTTGTTCGTCTAACTTTTCTTTGAGATTTGCAAAGGATGATGCAATACTATCTTCATATGATTTGTTTTTCAAACCAAACAAGACAGTCATGTCATATCCCCCTTTGAGGCTAGAATTTGCTCTAGAATCTCAATTTGTCCCCATTTTTCAGCCTCTGTAGTCAAATCATCTTTGAAATAACCTACCATGTATACTGATTTTATATCTTCAAGGAGGGTTTTGATAAGATGTTCACTCATCAATGTTTATTCCTCCTATTCGTGTTGGTTCAGGAATTGTTTTCCAAATGGGATGTGATTCTATCCAATTTGAGAGTTCTTTGATTTTGTCGTTGTTGCTGTAATTCAGCAATGCTATGTAGTTTACACAGTTTTTCTGGGTAATACTTGGAACATATTTTGGAAATTTTGCAAAAACAACTTTTTGTAAATATTGAATTCCTTTTTCCATGTTTTGGTATTCGGGTTTACCAGCACCGTGAATCAGTGTTGGAATGTGAATTATCATTCCATTAACCCAGTATACAAAGCGGGCACGATTGGTTACAACTTGGTGAATCAGATTGTCAAGATCTTCATGAACTAAATTCTTGACAATTATTTTTTCAAATGGTTCGAATAGGAATTTTGTCATTGTTCTAACTCCTCGTTTTCTTTTCTATCTTTCAAGACACCAACTAAGATTTCTGCAAAAATATCTTGAAATGATTGTCCATATCTAATTTCAAGATGATTCATCAAATCATCCCATTCTAAAATCGATAAAAAATCAATTTCTCTTTGTTCAAATTTAAGAAACATTTTCTCAGATGCTCTTTTGATAACTGATTCTCTTTGGGAGTAAATCATCTAATAATTACCCCCATAGATCATTGGCTGTTCGTCTCGTTCGTCTTCGAACTCTCGAATAATTCTAGGATAAAAAGAGACCTTGGAATTAAATTCGTTATTTTGAATTTTGTTTTGTTCTTTCATGTTTTAGATATCCAATAGGAATTATTATATAACATCAACATAGTATGCATACTGTAGATACTATTATGACAAATCTAGCCACGTTTAGAGTGCATATTGCCCCTTTAGGCTTTGAAATTGACAGGATTACCATTCCACTCAAACAGACAAAAGCCGACAAACTATGGTTATTGGCCCATGATAATCGTTCATCGGATTTGTCAGGGCCATATCTTGAGAAAATAAAAAAAGAATGTAAAAAACTGGGAGTTGAAGTAAAGGTTGCTTACAGTAATAGACTGAATTTGTTTCAAACAATAAAGTCAATTAAAGATGTAATTAATCAAGAAAAAAATAACTACATCTATGTCAATGTCGCATCAGGATCAAAGATTCAAGCAATTGCATGCATGATGGCATGCATGGTTTTAAAAGAATGTAAAAATCTTCAACCATTTTACGCAGAACCAGAAAAGTATGCAGCCTTTGAAGGAAAACAGCAGTCATTTGGAATCAAAGACACCATACCCTTGCCAACATATGAAATCCAAATACCAAAACCAAAATTATTACAGGCATTAAAAATAGTTCAACAGGCAAAGAATCAAAAGATTACAAAAAAAGAAATGGCAGAACTTGCTGAAAAACAAGAAATTATCACAGTAAATTCAGAGGAAAAAAATCATTCACAGGCAAGATTTGCAAGTCTTGATAAAAATATCATACAACCACTAGTTGATGAATGGAATTTTGTAGAGATTGAAAAGATTGGTAGGAATCGTTGGATAAAAATTACTCAGGAAGGTAAAAACGCTGCGGAATTTTTAATTTAATAATTTTAAATCATATTGCATCATTACAAATATCTGAATACTGACACCATTTGCAAGTAAACATTTCAGGTGTTGCTTTGAACGCCTTATCTTTAATTGATTTGACATAACCTTCCAAAATGGTTTTTATTTCATTTACTTTCTCCCCGTCAACTTTATACTCGAATAGTTGCTCACCTTCAGGCTTTTCAACATAGAAAAATATTGCAGAAACAGGATACTTGCCAAACTCGTGATTCTCTTTTAGTGCCAAACTGTACAGATTTAGTTGAACACTGTTTGTAGCATCAACTTTCTTGTTTTTACCTCCTGTTTTGTAGTCTATTACCACATATTCCCCTTGGGGCGTCTCCTCCACTCTGTCAATGACCCCGTTTACCTGAAATCCCCCAATATGGACTGTAAATGGCAATTCCAATGCCACTATCTTGTTTGGATTTGAACTGGACCACTTTTGGTATGACTGTAAAGCAGGTTCGAGGGATTGTCTATCCTGATGCTCTTTTTGAACTGGAGTTGTGAGGTATTGATTAGGATCCCACAAGGCTTCTAACTCATCAAGCAGTACTTTAGCATCATCAATTACACCCTCTTTTTGCCTCTTTCCAGAATCCTCTACAATGCTGTGAAAAGTACTTCCTTTGTACAATGCAGATGTTTCCTGGTTTTCCGGTAATGCGTTTAGTACGTGTTGATACCAGAATTGTTTTGGGCATTTTTCATAGGTATCAAATTTAGAAAATGACAAGTTCTTTTTTTGAAATCCCAATGCCTCAGGCTTTGTTCCAAGTAATTTTAATTCCATATCATCACTTGGGGCTTGTTCCAGTAATTTCTCCGGAGAAAACCCCTTTGTAGTATTATTTTTTTGGAAAAATTCAATCTGTCCCAAATCCAAAATTTTCTGTATAGCGCCAGAATACTGTCCACTGTGCAAATACTTTATCACATTGTTTAGTTGTTCATTTTTAATAATTTCTACTGCATCAAATGTTGTAGAAATATTTGAACTGGAGTTTGAATCATATTTTATAAAATCTACGTTATCGTTGGTTTCAGGTTTCAATGGTTGCAAAAACTTTGAGGGTTTGTTTGCCTTTATTCTGTTTTCATACTGGGTAGGATACATGATGTATAAATTATCAATCGTTCTAGTCATTCCAACGTACAGTATTCTTCTTTCCTCTCTTAGAAATTCTTCCTTTGGGTTAGATACCGGCATTACGCCTTTGGATAATTCCTGTGGAACGTAGAATGGTTTTTCAGTGTATCGTAAGGGAATTTTAAATGTTGCAACATCGATAATGAATACTGTCTTAAACTCCAATCCCTTGCTTTTGTGAATTGTGGATACTTGAATTGAATTTGATTCTGCAGTGTCTCGTTTAGTTTCAATATCAAATTTGTCCAGTTCATCTGCAAATTCTAAAAAGTCTTTGATTTCTGCACCATGGTTTATCTTTTCATAGTCATATGCACTGTTTAGAATATCATTTAGTATTGAACGTTCTATGAAATTTTGAATTGAATCATCATTTGCAATTTTCTGATAAATGTCTGTTTTATTTCTGATAATTTGATAGATTGTTTGGGATGGTTTTTGGTTCTTTGCGATACCAATAAACTCGTTAATCAGAGAACTGATTTCTTGAAGTTCCGTCTTTTGAGTCAGACCATCCAGTTTAAGATCAGATAGCACGTCAAATGCATAATCTCCATCAGTTTGAGTTCTAGCCCTAATCGTTGCTTCATGATTAATTTTTGAGATGTTTTGCTCAGATATGCCAAATTCTTGTAAAATTCGCATAATACTAGTCATGGATTTCATAGGATTTGCAATAATTCGAAGATATGAAAATAATAATTTGGCATTGGGAGAATTACTAATTTCTGATTTTCCGACATATTTTACAGGCATTCCTTCTGATGCTAAAATTTGTGCAACGTTTAGGCCGTCCTTTTGCTTTCTAGATAAAATAGCAAAATCACTAAATTTGTAATCAGAATTTTCTTTTTTCAACTCACTAATTTTATTTTTAATAAATTCTGCCTGTGCAAATTCTGATGAGCATTCCACAACATTTACTTTTTGATCATCATCTTTTGTAGGTATGATTGTTTTTTGTTCTCTGAATTGGTCTTGTTGTAATAGTTGGTTTGACAAATTGATTACTTTTTGAGGGTTTCTCCAGTTCTCTGTTAATTGCACTTCAGTATAATCTGGAAATGATTTCTTGAAATCATCAAATATCTGAGTATATGCACCTTGGAATCGATAGATGTTTTGATCAGCATCACCTACTGCAGTAACATTGCCATTGTTTGCCAAGTTTTTTACTACTGAGAATTGTGCATAATTGTTATCTTGAAATTCATCAATCAATATATGCTTGTATTTTTCTTGAGCAGCTTTTAGTGCATGAGGCTTTTCTTTATTTTCAAGTAACTTGTTTGCATGTACAATTAAATCATCAAAATCCATAATGTCTTTTTCTTTTTTGAAATCAATGTAAGCCTTGTAGATTTTTACCAAATTATCTAGCAGATGCATGTATTCTACTTCTTCAACATCTTTCATAGTTTCAGGATTCTTTAGTTTCCCTTGTACATATTTTTCTAGTTCTTCTGGAGGAATTAGCTCATCATTAAACACACTAATTCCATCAATCATTTTTTCAATTAAATCTGCAGCATTGTTTCCGATTTCTATATGATCATCAAACCCAAATTTATCAATATTTTGCACACCCCATACTAGGAATAACGGACGATCAAGAATTCCGCCTTTCATGCCAAGACCTGTAGATAGAGTATTGTCTTTTAGTAAATTTCTACAAAATGAATGGTATGTACTGATGGTCATCTCAGAAATGTCAATTTTTTCTTTGATTGCCTCATCTTCTTCTAGTCTAGTTTGCAGGTCATTTGCTGCTTTTTCTGAGAATGTAAGACAAAGGATTTCAGATGGTTTCAGGCCCGTTTTGAGAAGAAACTTTATTCTTTCAGTAATTACACGCGTTTTGCCACTTCCAGGGCCTGCTGTGACCAGTAACGGTGAACCAGTATGCTCAATTGCAGTTGCTTGAGCATAATTTGGTTTCAAGATCATGTCTAGATAATTGAAGTTATTAAATTATAATTGATATTCAAACTTGATGTAATGAAACAAAATGCTCTTAACTGATTTAAGATCAAAACTTTCTAATCCAATTAACCCCCAAATAGAAAATGACGGAAAATTTAGATTAGCATCTGTACTAGTAGTGATTTATGGCAAAGACCCAATTATTGTGATGACTGAAAAACCCAAAGATATGAAATTCCATGCAGGTGAAATTTCATTTCCTGGTGGAAAGTTAGATGTTGATGATTCAGATCTTTTAGAAACGGCATTACGAGAAACTAATGAAGAGATTGGACTAAACATAACTAGGGATCAGGTGATTGGTCAGCTAGAGCCTGTTGTTACTTTGAACTCTGGTTTTTTGATTCTACCATTCATCTCAATTGTTGATGAAATTCCACAACTTTTAGCAAACCGTGAGGTTAAAAAAATTTTTCATATTCCGTTAGAACCATTTTTAAAAACTGGCTCAAAAGATCTGGATCCAACTCACAACATCATTCAAGAAATGTATACCTTTAAGTATCAAAATCAAATTGTTTGGGGAGCTTCTGCCAGAATATTAAAACAGATCCGTAGTCTATATTATTGATATTTCTTTAAAATTATTTATTGTATCGAATCAACAGTTTGAAATTTTTTTAAAATAAGTTCTTTTAGTTCGTTTTTAACAATTGGAAATGTTGATAAAATATACTTTAATTCATCTTCATTAATATTATATATTTTTGCAGCATATGCATTAATTTCTGCAATTGCATTCATTCTTTCATTTTCATTTGTGTATATTTTTTTAATTTCTAACTTTTGTTTTAGCAATTCATATTCCTTTGTGATACAAATTAAACTTCCCACACGTTCAACAATTTTTTGAAAATTGGACTCTTTTTCAGATATTCTTGGAACAGGCATTTCATATACATAAAACATATTTGCATTAATAGAAACTCTAAATCTTAGAACAAAATCAAGTACAAATGAATTTAACATTCCACAAAGATAACAAAGATCTTTTTCATTAAGACTTTTTACATATTGTTTACCATTAAAAAATAATGGACGAATATAATTTAAAGAATTACCTAGAAATACATTTGGTGGTAATATTGTACAAATCATAGTTCGTTGATCTGTTGAACGGCTAATATTTCTCCATGCTAATCTATAATTGTTATAATCTAATTGTATTTCAGGTGATTCTGGTTCTAATTTTTCATTTAGTTTTTTAATAAATTGTTTAACTCTTTTATTTTCACGAGAATTAAGATCCTTTTTTGCATTTTCTTCTTCAACCCAATATCTTGGTTCTGCTAATAAATGAGTAAATTGATGCATCATTTTTGCTTCAAAAAGAATTTCTCCTTTCTGTTCTCTGTTAAATAACGGTGCATGTTTGGTCATATGAAATTCATTTGTAAATGTAAGATCCCATTTTTTATCGAGTAATAATGGATGTTCATATAGTTTTTTAATTATATTTACTTCTGTAGTATTTTTACATTCAATTAATGACATCGCTATTGGTGATGTAGTTTTAACTAATTCTAGGTCATATGTTACAGATTCTTCATCCAAAAATGGGATTTTTTCTATGTCTCGTAGATAAAAAGTTGCTTTAAAATGTCTAGTTTTTCCACCTTTTTCAAAAACTAACATGATGAATTTGAACTGTCTATGAATCTCTTCAAAAATTCCCTTTTGATTATCAAAACCATATAATGAAATAATTTTACAATTGTTAAAAATTAATTCCCTTAGTCCTTTTGCTGCAAGATCAGAATAGAAATTTGCTGGTAGAACAACTCCACATAATCCATCTTTTTTTAATAGTTTGTAATATTGTTCAACGAATAATTTATAGAGATTGATATCTCCTCCTAATTTTTTACCTTTTGATTCTCCCCCCTGATAAGAAAATGAAGTAGTTTTTTGAAAATACTCCATTTGCGTTTTAATTACTTTTTTGTAGTATTCCCAATTACCTGAAATAATTATATTCTTTAGTCCTTCTTCTACAAAACTATTTTTTTTGTCTTTTGTAAGCATTCTAAATCTATCATCGTGAGTTTTTTCATACACCGAACCAAAATATTCATCAATTGTAGGTTTCAAAACTTCCCATGGCGGGTTACCAACAATCACATCAAACCCACGTTTATCTTGTGGTTTTAAATTCCCATCATCATCAAAAAATACATCAGAATGTTGAATTGCCCAATGAGCAGGGGTTAGCATCGCAAGTAAATATTCTGTTTTTGTAATACCAATTAAATTTATAAATTCATGATCTGCAAATCCTTTTAGAGCTGTTCTTAACTCTACTGCAGTATTTGCAATAGCTGTTTTATCAAAAGATTCTGTATATTCATTTTTTAATTTATGAATTTGTTTTATTGTATCTCTCATTGTACTAACAACATTATCTACAGATTCAATATCTAATCCGATCAAAGAATCACCTACTGTAATGTTAAGTTCTAAATTTGGTAATACATGGCGTTTGTTTTTTACTACTTCTCTTCTAAATGAATTTGGATCTAGTCTTAAACATTCTAACCAAATATTTAATTTGGCAGTGTCTACCGCTTTCACATCTTTATCATTTCCATAAATATGTCTTAAAATCATAGAACCAATACGCTCTTGATTATCTTTAATTCTAAATAATATCTCTAAATATCTTAAAATACCAAATTTTTCTGAAGAGAATTTATCTAGATTACTTTTTCCTTCTTCCAGGCTTTTTTCATATTTTTTTAAAATTTCTTCAATTTCTTTGTATTTGTACCAAACAACCCTCATTGCTTGAATTAAAAATGAACCAGAACCACAACTAGGATCACATATTTTAAGATCTTTGATTTCTTCTCCTATTGATTGTATTTTACTAATATTCCATTCTTCTCTAGTAAATTCATCTTTTAACAAATTAATTTTAGAATCAAATACATTGCTGATAGTTTTTTTGGTAAGGTATTCTGTCATTAAAATTGGTGTATAAAATATTCCAAGTTTCTTTCTTTCAATAGCAAAATATGTTTCATATGCTTTACCTAGAATATCTGCAGAAATTGATTCAAATTTCCACCAGTATAAACTTCTTATGTAAAATGATCTATCTTTCCAAATAATTTTTGTAATTCCAGTATTTTTAAGATTTAGTTCTTCTGATTGTTTAAGAAGTCCATCAAAAAATTCTTCTGGTATTCCATTATATGCAAAGTTTTTTTTCCTTTTTGAATTATATTCAGGTGATCCAGTCGAATCTAATACTGGTTTACCGTCTTTATCTTCAATAAATTTTGATGTAAATAATTCTGTATCATATATTTCACTTAATTCATCATCAATTTGATCAATAAAACTCACTGTTGATTTTCTAATACCTTTTTTGTTATCCCAAAGAGTTGATAAAAATCCATTAGGAATTACACCAACACCTTCCATTGTACGAACAAAAATTAATTTATTGATTAATGTGGTTGTCCTAGCTTTTGTATCTGCAGGAACATCTCTCAAAACAAAATCTACAAATTCAACCCAATTTTTTAAATCTAAAAAAAATTTATCAGATAAAATGTGTCTGATTGTTTTATTTTCAAATGATGAAAGAGATTCAAGAATATTGTCCTTATTCAGAAAATTTTCTATATAATCAGGAGACTGTTCATCAAAAATTTCTTTATGTGTTAAATGTTTGAAATATGGTTTTAAATCTATTTTTTTACTATCTTTATTAATTAACCATATACGATATGATTCTTTGGAATAAAAATACCAATGAAATCCATTTGTAAAAATTATAAAATCATGAGTTATCAGATATTCCCCAATTTGATCTTTTAATTCATGGATATCGTTTCCATCTAATTCATTAATTTCCTCCTTATCTTTTCTTACTTCATATGGTTTTTTACATTCTATTGCAATTTTTTTCCCATAAAATTCAAGAGAGCCTTCGACTCTACCATTTCCTCCTGCCGGTGCTTCAAAATTTCGTTCATTAATGGAATAACCTCTTTCTTCCCAAAATGCATCATTAAGAATTGTATGAACAAATGTTTCTTCTGGGCGTTTAAGTTTTCCAGAAAGTAATTTTGTGATATAATCTTTAGATACTTCCGAATTTTGATCTAATAAAAATTCTTTAAGATTTTGTAATTGGAGATTAATCTTAACTTTTGACATTTACATTATGCTAAAAATCATGATATATTAGATTTATAATTTAATTTTCTACAGAAATTTTCAAAATTCTAGGTGTAGTTCACATCATATTCACATTGAATCGATAATCAATCTAAATCTCAATCTTTGATGCAGGGGACAACGGGAAAAACTTTCTAGTCACGTCGTTTAACAATTGTATCACTATAGCGACATCATCGCCTGAAACTTCAATTGACATGTTCTGGGCAATCTGTGCCTTTACAAAATATCCCATGATATCATTACGTGGTTATGGTATTTAGCTATTCAAGGGATCAGGTTCTCAAAATACTGCACATGTTCAAACCTAAATCTGCAGTCGTACTGAAAATACTGTCAAAAATATGTAGTATTTCCCAATTAATTGTGCCTGGTCTCAAAAATAAAATCACTCAGCATTACTTGCAATACACAATTACGATTAAAGTGGTCAAAGTGGTAAAGGTAGTCTAAGTTGACTCTCGACCATCAATACCACTTGCACCACTTGGAAAACTATCTAGACCCATTGTAACATTGTATTTTGTAGATAGTTTTTCAACCACATTTTGGTCAAATACATAACATGTTATTTTTCGGGTCTTCTCGTCGATTTGTTCATACTTTGGTTTCTTTATCCCTTGAAATTTCTCTTCAAGGAGTTTTGCCAAAGAGTTCTGTGTAATCTTTTTTCCCGTTTCATGTTCTGTGAATGTTCCTCGTTCTAGATCTCCAGGAATATTCAAACCTGCAGTGATTGAGGTCCACAGATCTTTAAAGACTAGCGAATAGTCTTTCATCGTCTCTACAACGGATTTGAAAATTCTGGCTTCAAGACTATCCCATATTTTCCCATGTCTTTGTGCAGTATAGAATTTTACAACTTGTTTTGATGCTTCTTCATATTTTGTACCCGTCAGGATTCTCAGATAGTCTTCCCAGAGTTCTTGATCACGGGCTTTTAGACCAGAATCGCTCTGATCAAGGCCATTTTCGACATTTTGTGTCTTCCAAACAAGTAATTGCTTACGCAATTTTTCCAAGGACAAAAGATCATCCTGATCAAGTCGTTTGATGTTTTTCTCAGTATGTCCTTGTACCATATGGATGACTGCAAGTCTTTCATTGAAGCCTTTGTCAGTAGGGACTTTTTCACCTGCAAAGACTTTGAAACAAAAGGTCTTGTAGAAAACCTGCTTTCTTCCATTTTTGAGAAGAATAATGATGGGTTTGAGAGACCCTTTTGCATACGAATTCTTGTAGAGTCGTATTTTGTCTCGATTAAAGCCTAGTTCTTGTGCCTCATCTTCTGCCACTATTCCAGTTGCCTCTTCATCTAATCCAAGAAAGTTGTAGATGTCTGCAATTGGGATATCTACTCCGTATAGGCACCGATATCCCAGGATTTTGAATAGATGTAGTGCAGAACTCTTTCCAGATTCTGTTTCACCTACAAAATACAAAAAGTGTGTTGTAGTCATCCATTCTTGCGAATATGTCAAAAACAAATCACCCAAAATTAGATGTTTTATGTTTTCATTTGCATTGATGAACTTGTCAATGAATTTTTTAAGACTATCTAGGATTTCTTCCTTTGATATATTTCCAGAAATCAGTTCATCTAGTTCTTCATCTGAGAAAGAATATGGCGGGTAACCGTATTCCTCCATACTAATTGGAACATAGATTGTTTCTTCATCCTCTATTTTGTCTTTAGGAAGTATTGTCTTTGTTAGTTTGTCATAACAAAGAAAGTATGGTTTTCCATTGAGAGTTATTGATTCTACAAAATAATTTCCAATCAATCCCTTGACTTTTGTTTTCTGAATTTTCTTTGAGGATTTTGTTGATTTTAGATTTTTTTGGTCTTCTTGATCAGGAAATTCTAAAACCTCATGACGGTTGCATCTACAATCTTCAAAATCATCATAGTTAAGACCAACAAGATCACATGACATACATTGATAACGCATTAGAGTGCCCCCAGTCTTAATTTTTGAATGTCCTTCTCAACTGTAGAGAGACAGTATCCCAATTTATCAGAGATGCCCACATTTGAGAATCCTGCTTTTCGTAGTTCTAGAATCTTCTTTTGTCTATACTGAACCTTATCTTGAACCAGCAAAAGGCTTGATTTGAGGGTGAAATTAGGCTCAAAATTCAATTTCTTACCTCCTGGAATCTGCATTTTGGGTATCGCTCAGTATGCTCACATAGACATTCTACTTCTTCATGCAGGCATCCTGAGAGAAATTCGTCTTCAGTTGATGGTAACTGAAACTCTGTTTTGTGCTTTGTACATTGTATTGTTTGCATGGTACTACTACGCCACTGTTTGGTTTGTGAATTTGTAACAATAATGTTATAAAACAATACAAGTAGAGAAATCAGATTTGAATGTTGTAGACCTTCCAACTGTTGATTATATTATTGAGATGCGTAAATCTATGGGAATTACTCAACCTCAATTAGCAAGAGCTATTGATGAACCAAGAAGTACAATTGCAAGAATGGAGACAAAAAAATATGTTCCAAAATTACCCATAATCAAAAAAATATACGAATATCTTTACAAAAAACAAAATGTCACATCCAAACCATTATGTGAGTTTGGTAAAAAGAAAATAGAATTTGTAAAACCTAATCAAACATTAGTTAAAGCAATTGATTTAATTATCAAACACAAGTTTGAATGTATCCCAGTAATTGATAATGGCATTGTAAGAGGAAAAATTACAACTATGAAGTTGGCCACAAGAAAAACAAGTACAAAAGATTCAAAGATTAAAGTTTCAGAATTCATGGAAGAATCACCACCAATAGTTCCATGTAGTACTTCTGGAATACATGTAAAACCATTTTTAGAATCTTCTAGTGATTGTGTTATTCTTACAAAGAAAGGTGAACTTTATGGACTTGTGACACTTTGGGATTTTCTAAATCAAAAATAATCATTACGAATTTTATAAATTCAAATCATTGATCAACGAGAATCAATCCATTTTTAATTAACCATTATGGGGATTGTAAAAATTCATTCTCACGGATTAATTCCCTACCCTCGAATGAGACATAGTTTTTAATCCAGATTTAATCTAAAATGTGCTTTTTCATTCCTAATCACGCCTAAAAGTTATGTTTATAGCATACCATGTGCATACTATAGTATGACAAAAGAAAGAGTCACTAGCAACTTCAGTGTAGAGTTAAAGTCGGTGTTAGGCATACTAGCATCCTCAAGACAAGAAAGTATGTCAGGTCTTTTAGAAATCATGTTAAGAGAACATCCAGAAGTGATAAAAACTTTAGAAATAATCAGAGGCACCTCAATTCCTGCATCGATGATAAAAGGAAAAAAATACATACCAATACACAATCATTCTAAACCACTGACAGCTATGTAAGATGCTTAATCATAGGAGTTAACATCACATTATAATCTGAGAAATAGTAGGATTCCCCATTTACAACATAACCACGGGATTGATACAATCCAATGTTGTCAGGAGTTGAATGCAATGTTATTATATCAAAATTAGCATTACGAGACAATCCCTCCAAAGTTAAAATCAGTGCAATCCCAGGATTTAGTTTATCAGATTCAGGATGCATACGATTTGTTTCAACTAAATCTAAATGATAATGATCAACTTTATCATAAAATGTCAAAAATGCCATAACTCTATCATCTAAATCATAAACGAAGATGTATCTATCATCTACATTATATGGTACCAAAAATTCTAAATCTATGTCATTAATAGGAGTTAGTTCATTAACAAATTCTTGGGATGCATCAGATTCTTGAATTTCACGTATAGGTAATGTTAGTTTGAATTTTTTTCTAGAATATGAAATAATAAACACCACCTACATTGATAATTATTATAGACTTCATTTTAAATCACTTAGTTTCTTATCTCTACCTTCTTTTTCTTGATGATGTTTTTCACATAAAATCTCAATATTCTTGTAACTATCATCAGTTTTGTCATGATTTTTGTGATGTAAATCCAATTTAGTATTAAGTGCTGTTCTTCCACAAACAACACATTTTGCTTCATTACCATCTGCCAAATGTTTCAATAATTCTGTTTGACT
>JABMOR010000083.1 GCA_013203245.1 Candidatus Nitrosopumilus sp. | reverse complement strand
ATTATGATTAGAAAATTATGATTAGAAAATTATGATTAGAAAATTATGATTAGAAAATTATCTAAATTATAATTTAAAATTTAAAGTAGGTTTATGCTTAATGCCAATTTTTTTTAAATTAATTCTAAATTTTTC
The DNA here is from genome assembly GCA_013203245.1 of Candidatus Nitrosopumilus sp. GTDB lineage: Archaea > Thermoproteota > Nitrososphaeria > Nitrososphaerales > Nitrosopumilaceae > Nitrosopumilus. The sequence goes on along the minus strand of JABMOR010000083.1, from coordinate 3,000 downwards.
TGAATTATCTGATGTAAAAATACGGAATGTTTTTTTAGATTTATTATCACTAAGTTTACTTTGTAATTTTAAAATTATATCTTCTGCAGGATCTAAAAATTGTACATCTTTGAATTCATTAATTAAATATGATTTAAGGAAAGGTAAATGTGTACTTGATAATGTTATTACATCAATTTTATTTTTGAAAATTAATGAATTCAGTTCTTTTTTGATTATTTTTTTACATATTTTGGGGTCTGATAGAAAAATACATTGTTCAACAAGATCGACTAAAAGTGAAGCATTAATTATATGGAATCTGATATCTTTTGAAAATTTTTGTTTTTTAATGTAATTCAGTAATTCATTACTCTTAGCAATATTTTCTGTTGTTAAAATGCCTATATTTTTTGATTTTGAAATTTTTACTGCTTTGACAAGTGGTGGTTTTACAGTGATAATTTTTTGATTTTCCCAATTGAAAAGTAAAGATGGTGTATTTGAAGCAATAATTATAAAATCTGGTGAAAATTTTCTTTCTAATCCTTGTATAGTTTTATTAATAATTTTTTTTAGTTCTGATTTGGATTTTTTTCCATATGGGTAATTATCTTGATCTGCAAAATAAATTATTTCAGAAGGAATTAATTTTCTTAGTGGTTTTATTATTGATAAGGAACCCATTCCAGAATCAAAAACAACTATTTTGGTCATAGTTTATAGATAGAAATCAAACATTAGTTTGTTAGCTAAATTTAATCTAAAACTGATCTAAATTTACACTGTTGATTAAGACTAAATTTCTAAATTCCATATCATGCCAAACTTCGACAGTACATGGGCTCGACAAGAGACCCAAAGTGTAACTGGCAAAATACGTGATGCAGTAAAACCTCAAGGTGCATTAAAACCACGAATTTCAACTGCAGTAAACCAACTACAAGTCCAAATTTCAAAAATGGATTCTATGTTAGGTAAACTGCGCGAAAGAGATGCGCAACTCTTTCAGAGAGTCGTGACTGCAATGCAGCAACATGATACTAGCACAAGTAAAGTTTTGTCTAACGAATTAGCTGAAATTCGTAAAGTTACAAAAATGCTCGGCAACGCAAGAATGTCATTAGAACAAGTTCAACTAAGACTGACAACTATTCATGATCTTGGTGATGCTATGGTAGCAATTGGACCAGCAATGTCTACAATGAAGGGATTGAAGTCATCGCTCGGAAAATTCATGCCAGAAGCTGATTCAGAATTAAATAGTATGACTCAGACACTTAATGGACTAATGATGGATTCACTTGCAGGAGACTCATTTAGTATGGAGTCTGATGTTTCAAATGAAGAAACCGAAAAGATTCTTCAAGAAGCATCTGCAGTAGCTGAGCAACAGATAGGAGACAAATTCCCATCTGTACCATCTTCAACTGGACTTTCGTCACAATCCTCTACTTCTACCTTTGAGTGATTGGAAAAGACGTTAGTCAGTTCTTTTTATTTTAATTTCTTTAAAATTAGTTCCAAAGCTTTTCTTTGAATGTCCATTTTTTATTAAAAATAAAATTACCAAACGCAGCAGTCAATACACCAACTCCCAAAGATACTGGATAAGACCAATTGTTTCCATCAACTAATGAAAAAACAACTCCTAATTGCACTAGAGCTCCTGCAGCACTAAATAGTGAAAATTTTCCGTATTGAATCAAAGTCTTTTTTGTTGTAAAGTCTCTGTCACCAAATGTCCAGTACTTGTTAAGAATAAAGTTTGAAGTGATTGAAGCAAAAATTCCAATAATATTTGCATGTAAATACCACATTTCGGTAATTCCTCCTGCAAATAATAATGAAAATAGATAGTTTACCCCAAATCCAGATGCTCCAACTGTATAAAATCTACCAGCTTTTGAGATAAATTTTACAGATGAACTATTTTCTTTGTTCTCAATTGATTTTCCATATCGATATAGTTTCAAAACTGATTTACAAAAATCAGTTATTGTGAATAAATCTAATTTACTGGAACCAAACTTTCTATCTTCAAACGTATAGGGAATTTCTTCGACTTTTACTCCCTTTGTTTTTACTAAAATTTCCAATAATATTTTGTATCCAATTGCATCAAAATTCAAACCAGTAAGTAAATTCTTTTTAAAAGCAAAAAAGCCAGACATTGGATCTTTACTATCTACACCAAGACTTTTCTTTGCAATTTTTGTGGCAATTTTACTTAATAATTTTCGTTTTATCGACCAACCATTAATAGTTCCACCATTAACATATCTTGAAGCAATTGCAATATCACAGTGAAATTTATTTAATGTTTCAATTAGTTTGGGAATTATTTGTGGAGGGTGTGAAAAATCTGAATCCATTACAACTATTGTATTACATTTAGCTTTTTGGACACCATTTAATATTGCGGATGCTAATCCATTTTTTGCTTTTCTATGGATTATTTTTATAGTATAATTTGCCGCTTGTTTCATATTTTTTAAATAATCCTCAACAATTTTTCCTGTTCCATCGGGAGAATTATCATCAACAACAATTGCTTCAGCAAAAATATTTTTTGGGATAGATTGTGAGATGGATTCTAAAATTTTTACTATATTTATTGATTCATTATAAGTTGGAATAATTATAGAAATTTGATTTTCTAAATCACTTTGCATTATTTTCATTATAATGTAAACTTTGAATCACGCATATTAAATTTTTAATTCATATTTTGTTAATAAGAAGAAAATAGTGATAGTCGACCACGATATCTAGAGAGAATAATTACAGATAGAGTAGTTCCAATAAGAACTAGAGAAATAAAATGAAACTCAGGAAGTGTATTATCAGGAGATATAATATCTCCCCATAAATTTGTGGAAGGAATTGTATTTGTGGAATTTACAATTCCAGGTGGCCACGAATATGTTTTTCCTTGCTCATCATATAACATCATAAAAAATCCATAGTTATTTGATCGACTTATCAATTCAACAGGAATTCTGAATTCATAAACACCAT
>JABMOR010000082.1 GCA_013203245.1 Candidatus Nitrosopumilus sp. | reverse complement strand
CACTATTGTATCATTATACGGTTGGAAATACTTTAACACAATCTAATAGACTAAACGCCTAGAGTTTCAGCTTTACTTAATTCTAAAAAGACTTTGTCTCCAACGGATAGACCCATCTCTTTGTACTCATGCATTTCAAGTTTCAATTGAGTTACACCGGATTGCATTCCTGCTCCCCCCATACCAGACATCATTTTGTTCAAGTCTTTCATCATATCATTCATGTTTGAAAATCCCATCACCTTTGGTGCTCCAAAAGCAGGAGGTTGGCTTTGAGTTCCTTCTTTCAGATCTTTTAGAGATGATAATGATACTACAACGTATGGTGCCCCATCAGGTGCAGAATCGATGCTTTTTACTACAAATTCTTTCTTCATGTCTAGTGTTGTATCTCATTCAATATAATTTTAAGGTGAATTTGTACTAGATTCAACAAGTTTGAAGCTTTAATTATAATTTTTAGGGGTGTAAATCATTGTCAGAAAATGTAAAAACGACATTACGATATTATGGAATTTCACCTTGGGAGATTGAAGTTCTTTATGGATTTTTAAATTCTCACTTTACCATAATTCAAGAAGAAATAGAAGCAGATGATGAAAATTTTGTAAGTTCCTTAGATATTGATATTCCACTACAATTTAATGCAGAATTTTTCCAATGGTTTGACTTCAAGCGATGGGAGAAAATCAAAGCAGTATTCAAAGAAATGAAAAGAAGAAGAGGTAACGGTAATGCTTTAAAAATTATAATTAATTTTTCTGGAAAACCAAAAATAATTTTTGTCATAGATATTGAAGATAGACAATGGTTTGATAACGCATTAGAAAAAATTGATGGTGTTTTAGAATTATTGCCATATCATCTAGATCCAAAGAAAACCCCATCAGAAATTTCTGAAATAACATACAAATTTGATTCAGAATCATTTAGATGGCGTTTAGATACAGCTTTGTCTGAAAATAAAAAATACAGATTCAAAGAAGACTCGTGGAATGAAATTAGTTGAGATCTTTTTGTAAAGGTTCTAACAATTCATGTAGTTCTTTGTATTTTGATTCTAAAAACTCTAAAGCATCAATAAGTTTTTTAGATTTTCCATATTTGTAGCGAATTAATTCACGATGATGCCAATAGGTTGTATTGTCATCTACAGATAAGGTAGTAAAGTAATCAGTTCCTTTCAAAGCATCCGGAAGTTTTACATCATGAGGAAATAAAAATTCCACAATAAACCACTCATCACCATCAGGGTAATCAGAACCAGTTTCTACATCAAAAAATACATGTAGTAAATCAGACTGCATAAGACCATCATCATTGATAGAGGGATGTTTAACAGATGATTTTTTAAAATCCAAATTTACTAGTTGGGGTTCAAAGAAACCCTTTATGATGGATTTTCTAAATATGTTATTTGCTTCATTAATATTCAAATGCAAAATAACATTCTAAGAAACTTGCCTATAACTTATTAGGTTCAAAGCAACAAATTATACTTCTAGGGAATCCAATATTTTTGAAATATCAGTATTTGAATGACCATTTTTAGAAATATTTTGTTTTGCAGGCGGATTTTCTAAATAATTTGGAATCTTATCTTTTAATCTTTCAGTGTATGGAGAGATGAGTTCATTTTTGTAAAAAACACCTGTGGGGATTTTATTTCCCCATTCAAGGGATTTAATGAGTGCCTGAGATAATTTCTCATTAATTTCAACTTCAGAATCATAATGAACTACTGGCTCAAATCCTTGATCTTCTAGTTTGTAAATTCTAGAATGTCTTTTTTGCGCCTCATCAATTAAATCAGTACCTGCATACCAATCTCGAGTATTAAGATCATTGTAAGTCGGACATGGTTGTAACACATCAAGAAATGAAAGACCCTTGTGGTTTACTGCCTGAACAATCAAATCTTTGAGATGTCTAACATCATAAGAGTATCCACGAGCTACAAATGTGAAACCGCTTGCAATTGCTAATCCAATTGGATTAACATTAGAATTTGTATTTGGTGAAGGTAATGATTTTGTTTTTTCACCTAATTTCAAAGTAGGAGATGCTTGACCTTTCGTTAAACCATATACTCCGTTATCAAAAATAATGTAAGTCATATCCACATTCCGTCTGCCAGCTGCAACGAAATGTCCTGCACCTATTCCCAAACCATCACCGTCACCCCCTACTGCAACAACAGTTAGATCAGGATTTGCAATCTTTGCACCTTGTGCAAATGTTAAAACTCTCCCATGCAATGTGTGAACACCATATGTGTTGATGAAATGAGAAGTTTTTCCAGAACACCCAATTCCAGAAAACATTACTGCCTTATCTCGTTCTATCCCCATCTCAGCTAATGCCATCTGAATCGCATTAACTATTCCAAAATCACCACATCCAGGACACCAGTCATTATGTACGTCGGTCTTGTAATCTGCAAGTTTAAGCGCCATGCATTAAGACCTCCCGTTTGTTTGCTTTGTTTTGAACAATTTTTTTAAGTGAATCATAAACTTCAGTACAAGTCATTGCTCGTCCACTGTATTTTAAGATAAAATAATCAATGTCACGACCAATATTTTGTTTGAAT
>JABMOR010000081.1 GCA_013203245.1 Candidatus Nitrosopumilus sp. | reverse complement strand
TAAGAGGGATTTTTAGATTTTCCAATTTTTCTTCAGTGCTGTAACTTCCATCAGCAGTTACAGCTATAATGCGTGCTTTAGGATCGATCTCTTGAATTTTTTTAATTGCTTAAAAACCACTTCCATTTGGCATGTTGAGATCAATCAAAACAACGTCGGGTTTAGTTTCTTTGAATAATCTAACAGCGGTAACTCCATCAAATCCATTGCCAACTACGTTAATTTTGTTCTCTTCAAGAAATTCACTGAACAGTCTTACTGTGTCTTCATCATCATCGATTACTATTACCGATATCTACCATGTACAATGAGCGGTGCTTTAATATTTTGTATCATTTATGCTGCAGTATGGGCGGTATTGATAGAATGGTTGCATCTACACTTTCATCTGAAATCAAAAAAAACTGGATTCAGAAATTTTAAAGAAAGTTGAAAGAGAACTATTTTTGGAACATGGAATGTCAATAAAATTGTCAATTGAGCATTTTCATAAATTTTCAAGTGTTCTTAAAAAAAAATCATCAATAGATACCAAAAAATTAGAAAATGACTGCATTAGCAAAGTCATCAAGGTGAAAAAAAAAGATGGCAAGTTTTTAGTGACTATCATTCATCCGAGTTTGACAGATTTAATTTTGAAATTATTTGGAGGATCTGAAACAAGAAGAATCATCTCTGCTCTTTTCGAGAACGAATATACGATCCCGCAGATTCTTAAAGAATCCAAAGTCCCTAAGACATCAGGATACAGAAAGATTGAAAATCTAATCTTGCATGGTCTAGTTATCAAATTCGAAAGAGTTCTTAGTAAAAGTAAAAAGATATTCAAACTGCAATGTGTTTTTGAAGAAATAAAATTGGAGATAAAAAAAGGGAAAATTGAAATTGTTGGAGTTGTAAATGAAAAAATGTTTGAGAAAAGTACCAGTATGAAATCAATTATAGAGTTATTGGAATAGATTTACTAGAAAAAATACTCATTTTACAAGATCGAGAAGAGCTTTTGCTTGTTTGAAATGTACCTCATCAATCATTTTTCCTTCAACGGTGGTTGCTCCTTTACCTTTCTTTGTTGATTCAAGATAAATTTTACATACTTTTTCAGCCCAGGATATTTCATTTTTGTTGGGATGGAATAGTTTGTGGACAATAGGTATTTGATCCGGGTGTATGATACTTTTTCCAGTATATCCCAAACTTTTCCCTAATTTGCAATCTTTTTCTAATCCTTTAGAATCTTTTAGATCTTGCCAGATAGAATCAATTACTGCAACTCCTGCTGCATGTGCATCTATAGGTATTTTTCTTCTAGAATATTTTTCCCCTTCAGAATCTTTTGTATATTCTACTCCTAAATCATTCAACAAATCAAATACACCAAAAACAACTGCACAAATTCGTTTTCCAAAAGATGCAATATCAAATGTATTCACCACACCTTCTGCAGATTCAATTGAAGGGATAATTTGGATTGGTTTTAGTTTACGAGTTTTTTCTAAATCAGATAATATTTTTTGAATTTTTTTCATTTCTTTTACATTGTTAACTTTAGGGATTACAATTCCATCAATACCTTTTTGTACAATTTCTTTAAGATCAGATGGAATTTTGCCAGAACTTGGAGAATTTGTTCTTACAAAAATTGATGATTCATATAATTTTCTAGATTTTAATGCAGATTTGATTAGTTTTCGTGCGTTTGTTTTTTCACTATCTGGGACAGAGTCTTCTAAATCAAAACAAACAATGTCAGCTTGGAGTGTTTTTGCTTTTTCTAAGAATCTGGAATTATTTCCAGGAACAAAAATAAGACTTCGAAAAAGCTGGGTCATTAAATGACTAGACGCCCTCTGGCTTCATTAAGATTTTTCCGAACATTCCTTTTCCGGTTAACATCTTTGTGTGAGCCTCAGCTGCTTGCTCAAAGGTGTAAGTTGAGTCAATTGCTGCTTTAATTTTTCCTTGACCCATCCAGTAAAGGGCTTGATCAAGTTCGGCTTTGGTTCCTTGTGTTGAACCTAAGATGTTTGTTCCTTTGAAGAACACATGTCTAAGATCAGTTTGTGCATTGTAACCAGTGGTTGCACCACATGAAACAAGGGTTGCACCGTACTTTAACAATTGTAGTTGCTGATTCCAGTGTGTTTCACCAATATGATCAAATGATAAATCAATTCCTGGGGCTTCACCTTTTGTCTTTGCGATTTCTTTTGAAATCTTATAGACTTCTTTGCTCCAATCTTCTTTTCTGTGATCTACTGCGAAATCAGCTCCAAGTTCTAAACATTTGTCTAGTTTGTCCGGACTTGCAGTTGCAATTACATCACAATTGTATAGTTTTGCTATTTGAATTCCAAAGCTTCCAACTCCAGAACCACCACCCATAATCAAGACAGTTTGTCCAGGTGTAATCTTGGCTCTGCCAACTAACATGTGCCATGAAGTTAGAATAGTCATTGATGCAGCAGCTGCGTCATCATATGATAGCCCTTCAGGGATTTTTGAAATGTTTACTTCAGGAAGATGAGTTACTTCTTGGAATGCTCCCCAATTAGGACCAGTTTGGAATCCCCAAATGGTTCTCTTAATACAATCAAATTCTCTACCGTCAGTACATGCTTTACAAACTCTGCATGACATGTTAGAGTGAGAGACTACTCTATCTCCAACTTTGATATTTTTAACATCCTCTCCAACTGCAATAACATCACCTGCAGCATCAGATCCTGATACATGTGGTAATGGAACTGCAACTGGAACTCCACGCATTCCCCAAATATCATTATAATTCAGAGCGGTAGATTTTACTGAGAATACTACTTCGTCTGATTTTGGTTTTGGGTCATCTATATCCTGGACTTTGAGGATTTTAGCATAATTATCATCTGGTGCATATTCATTGTATACAACGGCTTTCATGAATAAATGGGATTTCTTTCTAAATTTAAATTTTTTCTGTATTAGACACGATTTATCTTAAAATCTCGTTTTGGTTGCTGTGTAGATAGTAAAATCTGCTTTAATTGTTCATCAGAGATTTGACCTGGGATTTTTCCTTGTGTTGCCATACCAATTAGATATTGTTCAACCATCTCAGAAAGTTCAGGTTTCACCATTTTGATATTGTTTAGTCGCATTCTAGCTTCAGGGGTTAAAACTTGTTTTAGAATTTGCTCTTTTTGTGCAGCTAATTCATGATTAGTATTATCGATAGGAGGTTCGTTAGATTCTGGAAAACTCATTTTAAATCTAAGAATATATTTTTAATTTAGGATTTTCAACAATTAGTTCTTTAAGAATTTCTGTTGCTAATCTATCTAGTTTTTGCATTCCTTGTTTAGAAACAATACGCCCTTTCTTCTCAACTTTTTCTAGATAGCCAAGTTTTTCTAATCCTTGGATTGCATTGCGAATAATTGCACCACTGGCATCTTTATGATGTGCAGCCCCATATCCAGATGGTTTGCCACCACCATAATCATTTCTTAAAGCATTAATTCCGATTGGACCATTAAGGTAAATTTTTCTCATAATTGAAGCACATCTTGTTTGCCACCATTCTCTATCTTGAGGAGGTTTTTCTGCATGAGCTCCAGTTTTGACAAATGGTATCCAAGAAGGTGCAGGAATATCTTCACTCTTTAGTGCTGTAGATAGTCTTTCTATCAATACATCTGCTGGTACATCGTATACCTTTGCCATAAAGTCAAAAACTCGATAATCGTCTTATAAATCATTGAGATACTGTGTCAAGTTTGTTCAACATAATTCAGCGTAAATTCTCAGATCGGAGTTTAGATTTCTAACTTTTATTTTTGAACTATAGTTTAAGGTAGTAATTACTGATTTTGTCTTTTAATCACTGACTTTAAGATTTAAAATTACAGGTTCAAACTCACTTGGGGATTCATCTACCAAATTGAAGATAGAAATAGACACAATCTAATTTGGATTAGATGAAATTTTCAACTGATGAAACAAAAACCATCTCAGTTTCTAATTCAACCGTTTATACATTAATTATGATAAATGTGTAATTCATGGTTGCAAAACGTCATAATTATGATTTTTTAGGTCTCACAAAAACAT
>JABMOR010000149.1 GCA_013203245.1 Candidatus Nitrosopumilus sp. | reverse complement strand
GATTTCTACGACAAGATGGACATACACATCCACCTGCCCGAGGGCGCCATACCCAAGGACGGGCCCAGCGCGGGCATCACCATGGCCACGGCGATTGCCTAGGCACTTCTCAAGATACCGGTGCGCAAAGATGTGGCGATGACCGGCGAGATTACGCTTCGCGGCCGGGTGTTGCCCATCGGCGGCCTCAAGGAGAAACTGCTGGCGGCGCTGCGAGGCGGCCTCGCCCGCGTACTGATTCCAAGAGATAATGAGAAGGACCTGGCCGAGATTCCCGACAACGTGAAACGCGGGTTGGAAATCGTTCCGGTTTCGACGGTGGACGAAGTCATCGCCAATGCCCTGACGAGAGTGCCGGTGCCTATTGAATGGTCCGAGCCCGCCGACGATGCCGTCGCGGGCACGCCGGGCAAGGAGGACGCGAGCGGCGTCATCACCCATTAAACGAATCGATACGGGGATGATTCGCAAAAAAACCCGTAAAAACCTCTAAAAACCCGCAGAATTCCACAAATTCTGCGGGTTTTTAGATTGACGGAGTTAAGACCGGCGATTTAAAATCCTGTCCGTCGCTCATGCGGCCCGGGATATGTTTCCGGGAAAACGGTAAGTTTTACGGACGATCTCTCGAATTTTTTTCAACACCTCAAAGGGGGCCCGACGTGAACAAAAATGATCTCGTGGCGCAAGTTTCTTCCGACACTGGTATTTCAAAGGCTGATTCAGCAAAGGCCGTCGATGCCGTGTTCGATACCATTACCAGTTCGCTGAAGGGCGGACAGGAAGTCCGGTTGGTTGGTTTCGGCACGTTCAGTACGGCAAATCGTAAAGCATCCAAGGGGCGTAACCCGAGGACCGGCGAACCCATCAATATTCCCGCTTCCGTTCAGCCCAAGTTCAAGGCCGGCAAGGGATTGAAAGAAGCCGTCAACTAAACCCGTTCGGGATTGGTTACAGCCGGCCGCCTGTTTGGCGGCCGGTTTTCTTTCGGGACCAGGATTGCCCCGGATTACTTTGTAGCGATAATGGGTTTGCGATATCATCGCGACCGGAAATGGGCGGTTAGCTCAGCTGGTAGAGCGCCTGCTTTACATGCAGGATGTCGGCGGTTCGAGCCCGTCACCGCCCACCATTTTCCACATCATTTTCCAGCAGAAATTCGTGATACTTAATCGTGATTGGGCGGGGTTGTCCGCCGGATGATTAGCCCGGGCGATTTGCTAGCTGATTGCGGCGACTTTAGCGCATTGAATGCGGTGCGACATTTCAAATTGCAGCACAAACTCGCCGTCCTCGCACTGCACCCGCTTCTTGGCCGATTGCGGCAGCGGTATTTCCTTGCGCTTGCAAAACCGGGCAATGGCGTCGATAAGCTGCTCTCCCGACAGAACAACCTGATCGGGCTCCATTGGACAGCTTACACGGTAGCTCAGGATGAGCGACGGGACCTCATCCGGCACGAATTCAACGCGCTCGATCTCCGCATCGGGCAGGGCTATCCTGTCGTGATGGCAATAATCCAAGGCGGCTGAAATCAGCTCTTCCTGAGAGAATATGAGGCGGCGTGATTCTAAGGCCATTTTACTCCGGCCTGTTTTACTACTACTACTAGGATGAACCCTATCATGGGCTCCTTACAATTCACTTAATCCCACGCCTTAATTTTGTTGATTGCCCCCGCTATCGTTGTTGACGTATCGGGCGCAGTGGATTACACCATGCCTCCCTGTTTTCAGGGTCGCGGGGGTGTAGCTCAGTTGGTTAGAGCGCTGGCCTGTC
>JABMOR010000080.1 GCA_013203245.1 Candidatus Nitrosopumilus sp. | reverse complement strand
ATCAAATGCAGAATACAAAGGAATGGATTTAGATAGATTAAGAATTGTAAACGCAACGGTTCACAAAGGAGTAATTGTAAAAAGATTTACCCCAAGAGCAATGGGAAGAGCAACTGCAAAGAACAATGTATTAACTCATGTAGAATTGGTGGCAAAGGAGATTTAGAAATGTCAGCTGTAAAAAATGTAATTAAAGATAACTACAACATGATGCTACTCAAAGATTATCTTAGAGATGCAATTAAAGATGCAGGTTTCTCACATGCAGAAATTTCAAAAACACCTGTAGGAACTAGAGTTGCATTACATGTAACAAGACCTGGAATCGTAATCGGTAGAAAAGGTACAGGTATTAGAGCACTAACTGATAAACTTGCATTAGACTTTGGATTAAAAAACCCACAAATTTCAGTAGTTGAAATTGAAAAACCAGAACTTTCACCAAGTGTAATGTGTAATAGAATGCAATCACATTTGGAGAGAGGAACAGCATTTAGAAGAGCAACCATGTGGACACTAAAACAAATAATGGAAGGCGGTGCAATGGGAGTTCAAATTACAATTTCAGGTAAACTTAGAGGGGACCGTTCAGCATTTGAAAAACACACTCAAGGAATTTTGCCAAGAGCAGGTCATCATGCAGAAATAATAGTTGATGAAGACATTGCACATGTAAAAACAGCAATGGGATTAATTGGTGTTAGAATTAGAATTGCAAAAAAAGAAAAACTCGTTCCAGAATTTGAGATGAAAGATGATAAAACAAAGAAAGGAAAATCAGATAACAAGCCAGTAATCAAAGTAGAAGAAATATTGATTGGTGACAATAAAGTAGAAGTAATTAAAGTCGAAGGCAAAAAAGACAATGCCGAATCAGAATCAGCAGTAATTGAAATTGAATCAAAAAAGATTGAAACAATTGAGACATTAGAAGAAGAGGAGGCCAAATTGAAATGACCAGACTCAGCATGAAGACAATCAGACAGCTTAATGAAAAAGATCTAAAAAGTAAAGTTCAAGAATCACGTAGTGAACTAGCTAAACTTAGAATTGATGGATCAAAAGGAACTTTAAGAAAAGAGAGTGGGAAACTAAAACCAATACGCCACGATATTGCAAGAATGCTCACCAGATTAAACGAAATGAGGAAAGAGAAATGATTACTGCAGACAACATAACATCACATGAATTCATAGGATTAGATACAGAGATCACCCAATCCACCAATCCGCAAGTAATAGGATTAAATGGAAGAATTATCAATGAAACAAAATCGATGTTTACAATAAACACAGAAAATGGATCAAAATCTATTGCAAAATCAACTAACAGTTGGAAATTCTCAATTGAAGGGAAAGATGTAGTAGTAGAAGGTAGCAAAATAACAAAAAGACCATTTGATAGAATTGGAGGAAAAGCATGACTCACAATATTGGATTAAAAGTAAAAGAGCCAACAAGAGAATGTGAAGATAGACATTGTCCATTCCACGGAGGTTTGTCAATTAGAGGAAAATTATTCGATGGTAAAGTAACAGGAAGTAAAGCAAGAAAGACAATCACCTTACAAAAAGATGCACCAATTTACTTTAGTAAATTTAAGAGATATGCAAGAGGTACAAGTACTATTCACGCACACGTTCCAGGTTGTATTGATGTTGCAACAGGGGATCATGTCTTAACTGCAGAATGCAGACCGATCTCCAAATCAGTATCATATGTTGTTGTGGAGGTTAAAGCATAATGGCAAAGCAAGCAGGTAAAGGCGTACAAGAATTCAGACCACGTGTTACCAAAGTACTTCCAATGGGAGCAAATATTGTTTGTGCAGATAATTCAGGTGCTAAAATTTTAGAAATAATTAACGTTCCAAGACATCACACAAGACACAGAATGTATGCATCAGCATCTGTTGGTGACTTTTGTAATGTAGTAGTTAAGAAAGGTCCTGCAGAATTAAGAAAGCAAGTTTATGGTGCAGTAATTATTAGACAAAAATATGCAATTCGTAGATTAAACGGTGTAAGAGTTTGTTTTGAAGATAACGCAGCAGTGCTTATCACTCCAGAAGGAGAAACTAAAGGAACAGACATCAAAGGACCAGTAGCAGCAGAAGCTACAGAGAAATGGCCAAGAGTAGCTAACTTGGCATCAATGGTGGTATAATAAAATGAAACCAACTAAAATGCGCAATCTGATGATTTATCAGGCAACATATCAAACTAAAAGTAAACAACTTGGAAGTGCACTCTCAAAAGAACTTCATAAAAAATATGGTAAAAGAAGTGTAAGAGTTAGTGAAGGCGACAGTGTCAAAATAGTTAGAGGGGAATTTAAAGGAGTAGACGGCAAAGTATCCAAAATATCCATACCAAAAAGCAGTGTAGCAATTGAAGGAGTAAAGAAAGAAAAAACTAAAGGTGATAAATTTGACGTTTACATTCACACATCTAATCTTGTAGTAACTTCACTTAACACAGAAGACAAATGGAGAATTGCAAAACTTGAAGGCAAAGATCCTAGAAAACAACCAAAAGTAGAAAAAGTAAAAACAGAAACAAAATCTGAGCCTGTCAAAGAAGTCATTAAAGAAACAAAAGGGGCAGAAAAAGTCAAAAAAGATGGAAATGAGAAATAATGGTAAGTATTGCAGGTAGTAAAAAACTCAAACGTCAAATGGCCCCACAGTTCTGGGGAATTAGTAGAAAAGCTAAGAGATTTGTAATTACAGTAAAACCAGGCCCACACAAAAAGGAATTATCAGTACCAACTGCAGTATTTCTTAGAGACATGTTAACCATCGTCTCCACTCTAAGAGAAGCAAAAGCTTCAATTTATTCTGGAAGAGTAAAAATTGATGGAGTTGTAAGAAAATCACTTCATCATGCAATTGGATTAATGGATGTTGTTGAACTAGCAGATGTTTCAGAAATTTATCGCCTAGTTCCAACGGAAAATAAATTACTACAACCAATTAAAATTAAAGAATCAGAAAAATCTAAAAAACTTGTTAGAGTTACCACTAAAACTACAATCAATAAAGGAAAATTGCAAATTGGGTTCCATGATGGGCGTTCATTAATTTCAGATACCAAAGTAAGCATTGGAGATACTTGTTTGATTCAAATTCCAGAAGTAAAAATTCTTGAAGTAATTAAATTAGAAGTAGGTTGTCAAGGACTAGTTACACGAGGAAGTAACGCAGGTCAAATTGGAAAGATTGAAACAGTCGAAGAAGGAACATTCATTCTTCCAAAAAGAGTCATCGTTGCATTAGGAGAAAGGAAAATTGAAATACCTGCAGATATAATTATGCCAATTGGAAAAGAGGAGCCAATAATTCAATTAAAGTGATCATATGTCTCAAACAACAGAATCCCCAATGAAGAAAATCTCTTTAGAGAAAATTGTACTAAACATGGGTTTAGGAAAATCAGGTGAGGTAGTCAACATTGCAAAAACAGCACTAGAACAAATTTCCGGAAAAAAACCTTCTACACGTAATGCAAAAGAAGCACATAGAGATTGGGGAGTTAGAAAAGGAGAAGCAATCGGCGTAGCAGTAACAATTCGTGGAGAGGATGCAATAGCATTATTCAAAAGATTACTTGAATCAAAAGGCAACATAGTAAAAGGTAAATCGTTTGATAATTTTGGAAACTTTTCATTTGGAATTAACGAACACATCGACATACCAGGAGTAAAATACGATCCACAAGTTGGAATTTTAGGACTAGGGATTTCAATCACATTAACTAGACCAGGATATGGAGTTAGAGCTAGAAGTAAACATAAAGCAAAAGTTGGAAAAGCTCACATTATCAAAAGTAAAGAAGCACAAGACTATATTGCAAAAGAATTTGGAGCAACTGTAGCATAATGAAAGATAGATCATACGAAGCAACTGGAAGAAAAGTACACAACTTTGGTAGAGGTTCCAGATGGTGTAAAAGATGTGGGGATTATACAGCAGTTATTCAAAAATATGATTTAATGTTATGCAGACGGTGCTTTAGAGAAGTAGCAACATCTTTAGGGTTCAGGAAAAATAAGTGAGATAACATGCCAGCAACAAACATCTTAGCAAATCTATTTGTCACACTTTACAATAATGAAACTAGAAGGAAATCAGATTGTCTTATCCTTCCAACATCAAAACTAGGTGTAGAAGTTCTAAAAACACTTCAAAAAGACGGCTATATTGGAGAGTTTGAACATATTGATGATAAAAGAGGCGGAAAATTCAAAATTAAGCTATTAGCAAAAATAACAAAATGTGGAGCAATATCCCCAAGATTCAAAGTAAAAACTGATGAATACAATAGTTGGGAACAACAATATTTGCCGGCATATAACAGAGGAATGCTCGTGGTTACAACTAACCAAGGGGTAATGTCTCATCATGAAGCAGTACAGAAAGGAATTGGAGGATTTTTAATCGGCTATGTCTACTAAACAAATTGAAAAATTCAAAGACGAGGTAGTAATACCTGAAGGAGTCACAGTGTCACTAGTCAAACACATGTTACACTTTGTAGGCCCTCTAGGTAAAACTCACAAAAGTTTCAAATCAATTCCAGTAAATATCGAAATAACTGAAGGTAAAATTCTCTTAACTTCAATTGAAACCAAAAAAAGAGATTATGCAATATTACATACTGCAAGATCAATTATTAGAAATATTTGTGAAGGTTTGATAATTGGATATACAATTAAAATGAAAATAGTATTTTCTCACTTTCCAATTACAGTTAAAGTGGAAGGAAAACAAATCATAATTGAAAATTTCCAAGGAGAACGTGCACCAAGAATAACAAATATTGTCGGCAACACCAAGGTGACTCCAAAAGGAGAAGACGTAATTGTTACAGGAGAAGTGTGGACAGACGTTACTCAAACTGCAGCCAACATTGAACAAAAATCTAAAGTTAAAAACAAAGATCATAGAGTTTTCCTTGACGGTATCTACGGATTTGAAAAAACCAAAGGTATAGAAAAATAAAAATCCAATTTAACAAATGACCCTTGATCCTGAATTTTCAAAACAAACAACGGATTTAATAGAACAAACATTAGAATTATACAAATCTGCAGGGGCATCTCCAAGGATTGGGGATACATGGGAGTGTGAAAAGATTGGAGATTTTTTGTGTGGATTTTTTGTCGGTGAAATGGTGGGTTCAGCACTTAGTGCATTTCAAATCGTGCACCAAAGAGAACCAACAGCTGATGAACACCTGGAAATAATTGAATTAGTAGAAAGTCATGCAAAAGAAATTAAAGAATTTTTTGCTAAATTCAACTAAAGACTTTCTAATTTTAGTGATTTATGCTTAGTCGGAAAGATTAAATCACTTTTGCCAAGGTACTCAAATGTGTGCCTCCCTAGCTCAGCGTGGTAGAGCAACCGGCTGTT
>JABMOR010000079.1 GCA_013203245.1 Candidatus Nitrosopumilus sp. | reverse complement strand
CTATGTATTTGATTTGAATAGTTTAGATGGGTTTAATCTCAAAGGAACCATAACACATTCTGCAGAAGATTCACGTTATTATGGAATGAGTAATGCAAGAACTTTCTATATTGATGATGTCTTGTATACTGCTTCTGAAGGATATTTGAAGATGAATTTCTTGAATAACTTGGAAGAAATAAATTCAATAAAACTTGAAAACACTGGAAAGTTTATGAATTATATCAATGAAGAAGTTATTCGCGAAGTTATACCAAATGAATAATAGTTGAAATTCCCCGTCTATCAAATTCAACGTCATTTTTAATTTCACTTAGAGTCACAGTAAATGAAATAACATCACGAGGTTTTGCATTTTCTGCATAAAGTTTAAGATTAATATCTAAATTTTCAAATTCTTGAGTAGGTAAATTATCCTCAGCAAAATGAGCATTACATGTTGATTCAACTCTAAATCGATCGTCTTTAAAATGAAATCCAAGTTTCATTTTTCTCCCTTCTCTTGCAGTGCCCTTTACATTAACATCAATTATTCCAGGACTTGTTTCGGTGTAACCAGATTTGTGATTTACAAAAACACCTATTTGAAGAGGTTTTCCTGCAGTGGCCTCAGCCATTTTTTGTATTCCATCATTCATTACAACATCAATTGCCTTGATTGATTGTGCAACTTTTGCTATCCAATCATTGGTTCGTGTAATGGTAGCACAGATTCCTGTACGTCTTCTTTTGTCTTCATCTTCAGGCAATTTGTAATAATCAACCCATGCTTCATAATCATGTGATATATCCTCGATAAAATCAATACATGTTCTCTTGTAATCATCCACATTATCAGTTCTCAGTGAAGCATCATCTGTCCTCATCCCATCATAGTCCATAGGCATTGCCATATTCTGAACTAATCGAAGTTCTAAAAAAACTAATCTTGGCAGAAATTAATGAATAGTCAATGTTTTCCTAGTATAAACAAGGGAATTTTGAAATGTTGAAGATCGAAGTTTAGATTAATACTTAGATTCTTTTTTCTTAACCTAGATTTATTGATTTTTCAAGTTAGATCAAGTAAAAAAAGAGAAAATAATTCAATTTTTCAATTTTATTTTATTTCTATAAATGTCTGAATTATTTTAGAATCATACTCAACTGTAACATCGAAATTTCCTACCTCCAAATAACTAATGTCTATTTCAACGGTAAATGAACCATCTGCTTTTGGCCTAGTAAATTTATCTGCCTCTATGTAATAATCAGGTAATCCTTCTCGGTGAACCTTAATGTATAATGGATCATCAATTACTTGTTCAACATTTCCACTAACAATCATAATTTCACCAACTTCATAAGAGATCTTGTCAGTTTTCATCGAAAATGCTTCAGGTGAAACAGTGAGTTTAGTATCGTCTAAATTAATAATTCCCTGTTTCATCAAATATTCAATTGAAGATATGTATTCTTCTTCTGAGATTTGTCCATTTGCCCACCATTCTGTTTGAGTCTTAACCCATGCAGGAATTTCATTAGAGATTGCAGATGATGTAACAGTTTGTCGTGGAACAGCGATGACATTTTCTTTGATCAGATGTTGCAATCCTCCAACAAATGTCTGGTCATCAATTGCGCCTTCTGCCCACCACTTGGCATTATTTTTAATCCAAGAAGGAACTTTTTCTTTTTGTTGTAAAGAAGTTAATTTAGGATTTACAGAATCTTCTTGTAGTGATTTAGAACTTGATGGTTCACATGGGCTTAGTGGAGTGCAATGTTCATATTTTTTATAAATATCACAAGCAGATGATGTTCCATTCTTACATAATACTTGAAGAGAGTTTTTTGCTGCAGAAACAGCATCCGATTCATAACTATGGTTTGTCAACATCAACAGTAGGAAATTTACTGCATCATCAGATTTTCCTTCAGATGCGGCAAGTTCAGCAAGTCCCAACAAAATTGCCGGCTCTTGTTGTATTGCATAAAGCGATTCTAATGTACTAATTGTTGATTTGAAATCACCCACATTAGCATATTCCATAGCAAGTTGATTTAGAATTTGAGGTTCATTGGGTAATTCTTTGTTTGCAGTTTGTAAACAAGCGATTTTTAGATCTAAATTTTGAGAAATATTACAATACTCTAATGCAGTATTGACAGATTTGCCTATTTGACTAGGAGTTTTAATTTGTGAATCAGTATCAATTATGACCTTTTCATCATTAATAGATGAATTAGGGGCAGTAGACGGAGTAGATGTCACATAACAATTACCATCACCCCAATTCATTGTACCACCAATTTTTTCACAATCTTTTTCTTGTATAGCTAGTTCAGAGTTAGAATCATATTTTATAATTAAATCACATGCTTCTGGTACTCGTTTATCATTCATATCTCTACACATAATGGATAGATTCAAGAGTGCCCCGTCTACGGATTCATCAGAAACATTAAGTTGAATTACCTTTTCATATGTGGATAATGATTCATTATAATTTCCTTGAAGCCATTGGTACAATCCAATGTCCGTCATAACGTCAACATCATTTTTTGAGCCATCAAGTAAGTTTTCCAGACATGAAATACTTTCATCCAAACTAGTTGTATAATCTTCACAATCATATTTTTTTTCATTTGAGCAATATTCATCGCTTAATACTCGAATAGAAATTGCATCCTGACTGGATTCACCTCCCACACCTTCCGGATTTCCAGTGATTGTAAAGAGATAATCTCCAGGTTTTGTATTACAACTACTTACAATTTTTATCGTGCTTGAAGCAGATAAGTCTGGACGTACAATGGATCTTTGTGTAAAACTAGTATCTAATCCTACAGAATTCCAGTTTGTAACAGTTAATTTTACATTTTCCGGTGTACCACTAATTTTTTTGACGGTTATTGGAACATTTAGAATATTTCCTTGATGTAGTTCGGCAAATTCTGAAACACTGACTTTGAATCTAAATGGCCCTATATCAGAACTAGTTGTAGAACCTGTATTTCCAGTAGAAGATGAAGATTGTTTTCTAGGATCAACCACTTTTTCTATAGATATATTCCAATTTGCATTTCCGTTACTAGAATACGCATCTTGTTTTGATACAGTGTTTCCCTCCACATTACTTACAGAAATTCCCTGTCCAAATCTAAATGGGTTTAAAGCTGTCTCATAACAATCATAACACTTCACAGGAAATCCGGAAGTGCTGCAACTAGCTTTTGGAAGGGAAAATTCTGAAGGAGAAATATTTACAGGATAAAAATATAACATATTATCATCCGTAATCCATCCATCTACATCAAAACTAGTAGTGAATGTTCCACTTGTTGAACATGTTGTAAAAGAATTAACGTTTGTGGCAGTGATTGAGACTGTACCTGTACCCTTACCACTATTCATAGTCCAAGGTGCAGAATCTATGCCATAAACAAAGTAGCCATCTTGCTTAAGAGTGAATTTCCAATATCCATCGGTTGTAGTTCCAGTTCCTTTTAAAGATACCCAGCCACCACCCTGTGGAATATCTAGTTGTTGTGCAACAGATTCCTGCAGTGATACAGATAAGGAAATAATCCCAATTAATGAAAATAACAATACTGTAAAAACTAATCTAGAATTTTTCTTTCTCACAATATGCCAATACAATACCACAATTATCTTTATGAATAATGAACTTAAGCGTATTGTCTATTCTCAAAAAAGTTTAGAATATGCCTATCAGATTAAGTTCAAAAATTAATGAATAGTCAATGTTTTCCTAGTATTAACAAGGAAATTCTGAAATCTTACAGATCAGAATTTGGCGTATTGTACATTCTCAAAAAGTCAGCCTCAGGTGCATCTAATTTTGACATTTTAATTCTCCTTCCATTATATTGTGACAGAATTCACACTTGCCACACTTTGGACAAAACATTGTCTTTGTCATTCTTTTGGATCCTGGGCATTCG
>JABMOR010000078.1 GCA_013203245.1 Candidatus Nitrosopumilus sp. | reverse complement strand
GGGATGATGATTACAGAGGCTGCAAAAAAGATGCCCGAGGAAATATCTGAAATCATAGTGCTGGATCCTACAGAAAACTGCCCTGCCTCGCAGGTAGGTGCAACCCAAATAATCGGGGATTTTAAAGATAAAAATACCATTATTGAATTGGCAAATAAATCCGACATCATTACTTATGAAATTGAATCCGGAGACAGTGATGTTTTAAAATCTGTTGAAGATAAAGCCGAAATTAATCCCTCTCCTGAAACGCTAAAGATTATTCAAGATAAATTTTTACAAAAATCATTTTTATTAGAAAATAATATTCCAGTTCCAGAGTTTATTGAAATAAAAAATATTGAAGATGTTAAATCTGGAATAAAGAAATTTGGCTTACCTGCAATGCTAAAAGCACGAAGAGATGCATATGATGGCCGAGGTAATTTTAAAATTAATTCTGAAAGTGACGTGCAAAATGCATATGACTATTTTAAAGGGCAGTCACTTCTTTTAGAAAAATTTGTGCCATTTAACATGGAGGTTTCAGTTATTGCATCTAGAAATACACATGGACAAATCAAAACCTATCCGCTAGTAGAAAATATCCATGAAGAAAATATTTTACGAGAAACAATTGCGCCGGCTAGAGTTTCTGAATCTGTTACAAAAAAAGCAGACCAGATTGCAGAAAAAACCATGGCAGTATTGAAAGGTGCTGGAATTTTTGGCATTGAGATGTTTGTTACTAAAGATAACAATGTTGTAATTAATGAAATATCTCCCAGAGTTCACAATTCAGGTCATCATACTTTGCAATCTAGTGAAACTTCTCAATTTGAACAACACTTGAGAGCAATTCTTGGATTGGAATTAGGAAGTACTAAATTGATTCATAACTCTATAATGTACAATATTTTGGGAAGTGAAGAATTCACAGGAGAATACAACCCATTAGAGATATCCGATACGGGGGTATTTTTAAAAATGTATGGTAAAAAAATATCAAAACCAATGCGCAAATTAGGACATATCAACATAATTGGAGAAAACGGTGAATCTATTGATGTATTGTTGGAAAGATTACAAAGAATAAAACCAAAAACAGTTGTCAAACCTTCTAAATAGATATATTAATTGATAAAATCAAAATTGAACATGGCCTTAACTCCTGCATTAATCATTACAGGTATTGCAATTGCATTATTGGTAGTTTATGGTGTGGATGTTATTGTAGGGTATAGTTCAGATAGTGGTGAAGGATTCATACCATTTGATCACAAAATCAGAGGTATGGGGCTGGGACTACCAGCTTTGATATTGCCAATTATTGCTTATTTCATTTCTAGAAAAGAATCATCCAAAAGTCTCGGAATCATGATAATTGTTGCAGGTGTGTTGATCCTAATAGGGGGAGCCGTAGTAATTGGAAATGCAGAAGATATGGAAGAAGCATCTGGACGAAGCGTATTATCTGAAACGATTCCATTAATTATTGCAGGATTAGTTCAGATCGGGTTAGGTATACTTAAAATTAAAAAATCTTAGACGATAAGTAATGACTACTTGTGCTAAATGTGAAAATGACGTGAATAAAGTATATGATTGTGATCATACAAAATTTGAAGATTATTGTGTAGAATGCTATACTGAGCTCCACTATTATCTTACAGAAAGTGAAAAATCATGTTAACTGATAAAGAAATTGCAATTTACGCTCTAGGAAAAACAGAAGGAGTTCACTCGATTGCTGAAACTCTTGGGAAAGGGCTAGAGGATGAAAAATATATTGAATCATGGAATAAAACTATGAAAATGTTAGGTATTGAAATGCCGTTAAAAGAATTAGAACAAATCTATAATGAATTTGCAAAAAAGATGGAAGAAATCATAAAATCTGAAAACATAAATCCTAAAAAACCAATTACCACATAGATGCAAGCGATAATTTTGGCAGGAGGTAGAGGAAAGCGATTAAGACCCGTCACAGATTATATCCCAAAACCCCTAGTTCCAATTAAAAACATACCAATTATTGAATGGCAATTAAAGTATCTTAAAAAATTTGGAGTTGATGAAGTAATAATTTGTACAGGTTACAAGCAAGAGATGGTAGAAAGTTATCTTGATGTTAAAAAAACTGGAATGAAGATTAAATATTCTATTGAAGAAACGCCGTTGGGTACTGGGGGTGCAATTAAAAAGGCAGGTAAAATGATTAAAGAAAAATCATTCTTTGTGATAAATGGAGATACCATTACAAATATAGATTTAAAAAAATTATCTAAAAAACAAAATTCAATTGCATCAATTGAATTGCAAACTAAATTTGGAATATTGGAAACTAGTAACGATAAAATTATAAATTTCAAAGAAAAGAAAGAAGTTTCAGACACATGGATGAATGCAGGAATTTATCATTTGGAAAAAAATATGCTTAAAGATTTACCGGATAAAGGAGATATTGAAAAAACAGTTTTTCCAAATTATGCAAAAAAAGGAAAACTTCACATTGTAAAATTTAAAAACGTGAAATGGTATTCTATTGATTCATTCAAAGATATGGAAGAATGTTCTTTGGAAGTAGAGAAAATAATAAAATAAAATTTAGAATTTTATGCACCAGTTCGGTGTAAAGTGACCATAACATATGCTATTTCTTCCACAAAGTGTTCGTCCTTACCAATGGAGGCATATTTTGTTGCTGTGTCCCAAAAGGGTGATTTTTTATCAGTTTTTTCTGAAAATACTTGTTGGCTCAATAATTCTACTTTTGATCTATTCTGATAATACTCAGCCTCAATGAAAATTCACCTATTGCTAAAACAGATACACTAGAATATCCAAAAGACAGACTATTTTCATGCGTATAGCCTGTAGTTTGGGGTCGTTATTGTCAATAGACGAGGTGTTACAGTGCTCAGAAATCATTTCAAACACCAATACTGACACAATATGGGTACCTGAGACCTGGGGAATGGAGAATTTTTCAATGTTGGGAGCAATATCCTCCAAAACAAAAAATCAGAAAATAGGTTCTTCGATAGTTAACATCTATTCCAGAAGTCCTTCAACCATTGCAATGGGTGCAGCTACTGTAGATACATTGTCAAACGGTAGATTGGTTTTGGGGCTTGGAACTAGTAGTTTGCCAATTGTTGAATCATTTCATGGTAACAAATTTGAAAAACCTTTGCAAAGAATGAAAGAATATGTGGAGATAATCCAACTTGTATTATCTGGAAAGCAAGTAAATTATAATGGGGAAATATTCAAACTACATAATTTCACATTATTGATTAAACCCACTAGAATAAAAATTCCTATTTATCTTGCAGCAATTAATAAAAAAATGGTTGATCTTGCATGGGAAATAGGTGATGGTGTAATATTTTATCTGAGACCATTAAATGAAATGAAACAAACTATATCAAAAATGCAATCAAAGAAAAAGATAGATGTCACATGTCAGTTAATTACATGTGTTTCTGAAAATTCTGAAGAAGCAAATTTACGTGCAAAAAAAACAATTGCATTTTATGTCTCCATCGGAGATATTTATCGTAAATTTTTATCAAATAATGAATTTAAAAAAGAAACTGATGAAATTTATGATGAATTTAAAAAAACAGGATTTAAATCAAATCACGAATTAGTTACAGATGCAATGTTGCAATCCCTTGCAATATCTGGTACTCCAGATGAATGTAAAACACAATTAAAGAATTTCATAAATATTGGAATTGATCAACCAATTTTACAATTTAATCCAATTGGAGATACAATGAACTCCTTTGAATTATTCAAGAAAACATTTTTGGATGAATGATATGGCTAAAATTGGAATTATAGGATATGGTATTACTCCTTTTACAAAAGACGATAAAAAAATTGAATCTATTTTATTAGATTCTGCAAAAGAACTATTCAAAAACAATCAGAAAATTAATCGAGACGATATTGATGCAGTTTTGGTCTCGACAAACAACAATTCAAAATATCTATCCCCAATCCTATCTGAAATGGCAGGCATTCAGCCAAAAATAGCGCATTCTATAGAAAATCTATGTAATTCAGGCACAAATTCTATAGTTTCAGCATATTCTTACATTGCATCCGGTCTGGCAGATTTGGTACTAGTGACAGGGGCTGAAAGATATGATAGTCCTGGAAGTGTATTGGATTGGGATAATTCTCGTGGGGAATACAAACATCCAATCTTTTGGGCTTCACTTTTTGCAAAATCCTATAAACGTGAATTTAATATTTCTGATGAACAACTAGCACTAGTTTCTGTAAAAAATCATAAACAAGCCAAAGAAAATCCAAATGCATTATCTAACAAAACATACACTATTGAAGATGTGATGAATTCAAAAAAAATAACTGAAGATCTAAGACTATTAGATTGTTCGAGATCTTGTACTGGAAGTTCGTCAATAATTTTAGGTTCTGAAGAAAAAGTAAAAGAACTTTCAGAAAACCCAGTCTGGATAACAGGTATAGGGCAAAAAACAACTTCAGCAGGATTTACTAAAAATACTTCGTTTAGTTCAATGGAATCAACAAAACAAGCTTGTGAAACGGCATTAAAAATGTCAAAGAAAAATATTGAAAATGTAAATGTTGCAGAAATTCATGATGCGTTTTCTGTGTGTGAACCAATGGCATTAGAATCCCTTGGTTTCATAAACGAAGGTCACGGTATGGATATAATAAAAGAATTGCATTTAACTAATAATTTTAAGATAAACCCTAGAGGGGGATTAATTGGATGTGGACATCCACTAGGCGCAACAGGAATAGCTCAAACTATAGAAATTACACAGCAACTTCAATCAAATGCAAATAAAAGACAAGTAGATGATGCCAATGTAGGGTTGATTCACAACATGTCTGCAGCTGCAACGTCATCCACGGTGTTAGTTTTAGAGAAATGAGTTTTGAAACTAAATTAAAGGAGGGAATTTTTTGTATCCCTGAATGCAATGAATGTAAAAAAATTGTATGGCCTCCAGCAGAATTTTGTAATCATTGTTTTGGGATTGTTTCTCTAAAAGAAGGTGATTTTGAGGCTAAAATCATTGAATTTTCAAGTAAAAATGAACAGTATTTTTGTATAGTAGAATTTGAAAAAACTTTCAGGATCATTGCAACTATTTCAAAAACTCCAAACATAGGACAATCAGTAAAAATATCTAAATGTGGAATTTCTGACGGAAATTATTTTTTTGTTGTTATTTAAATTCCGTATAGATGTATGGAGTGTCCACAGTTTGATCAAATGTCCAAATTGTAGGTAGTGATACAGTATCAATTACTTTTAGGTTGTGTTTTTCAATCAAGGCACTCCATCCACCGTTTTCCAAATTTCCAGATAGTTGTCGCTTTGTATGTGTGCCTGCAAATACAATACAAGTATTTTTTTTAAGATTTGAAATAGAATTAATTTTTTCTATGATACTTGTTGCCAAAATATCTCCACCCATTTGAGGGAGACCCCCTATGAAAAAAACTGGCTTGTTTAATTCCAGTTGAGAGTAATTAAATTCTAATGCATCCCCACATTTTGGATTAAAATTTTGATTTGTAGATTTGCAAATTGTATCTTGTAATCCTACTAACACATCATCAATTTCAATACTATGCGATGTTTGTCCTAAAATAGTTCCACAGAAAGCTATTCGTCCATCACCTGAACCAATATCTACCAATTCAGCATATCCTAATTCTTTGGCAATACTAGTCATGATATATGCAGACATTATCCATGTGGGATAAAATGGCTGACAACTTGAACCGTGTTTAATGCTGTTTAACCAATATTGGTTAATGTCCCCTTCATAGACAGTACATAACGTTCCTTCAACATCTTCTTCATAATGATTGAAATAGATTGGATTTTTGAGAGCAAATTCATGTAGTTGTTGTAAATGTTGTGATGGCAATTGGAATTTTTCTGAAACTGTTGATGGGATTACCTCTTGAATGTGCGCATTACCGGAATAATTTTGGGCAAAACTCTGCTTTACCTGAACTAAATTCTTTACAAGTTCACCAAGCATAATTTTTTACAATAATTGGGTTTGATAAACTCATGGTATTTTTTTAGAATTTTTAGATGTTAAAAAAGCAATTTCTTGTTCTATTTTTTTTATCTGATCAACTGTGATTCTTTGTAATTTTTCTATATTTTTAATATCATTTTCAGAAGGTTCCATCACTAGTTCAAAATCTAAATTCTTCAATGTGTTTAGATGGAAATTCCTTTGTTCTAGGAGTTTTTCTATTATTATCTCAGATTCGGACATTTACACAAATTATGTTTTAAAAGGTTAAAATGATTATGACTTGCACATGATATTTTTTTGAGTTATTGTATAATTACCTACTTTACTATATCTAATAGACGAATAGTATGCCAGTGAGACCAAAATATCCCTCATTAACTGTTACAAAGCAAAAAGAGGATGAAAAATCAATAACAAATAATCAAAGAGCTGCAAGAACACGCAGACAGAGAGGGTACCAATGGGAAGACACTATTGTAAAACGATTTAATGGCACCAATAACTGGAAGGCATTCCGACTTGGCTCCCCAAGTATTGCATTGCCTGATGTATTGGCAGTAAATAATGATAATAGTATCATCTTTACCATTGAGGCAAAATCTGGAACTAGTACATCACTTCCAGTTCCAGCTGATCAGATTGAACGCTGTTTATCTTGGATTACAACATTTGATATTTACAAAAAAAAGAATGTCTTATTGGCTTTCAAATTTTTATCAAAAAAACGACTAGGAATTGGAATTTATGAAAGTCGAGAATTGCGAGAATACTTTAAGATTTGGGATGAATCACTTGAAATTACTGACTGTGTATGCACATATGAAGGCAAATTTTTTGCAAAAATAGATGGTTCTAGAAAAGAACTTTTTCTCAAAGAATGTAAAATGCCATTTAAAACTAAACAGAGAACTAGTGTTAAATTGAATTAATTCTTCAAATCGTTTTTAAGGATAAGATGTCTAGTATAGATATGTCTGAAGAAAATACCAATACAGAGTCGTCTGAAAATAATAGTGAATCTTTACTTGAAACTGTCTCAGATGCTAAAGTAAATTCAAGAACAAGTTTTGAGGAATTTACAGATGAAAGAATGCTCATCAGCAGTGATGCGTTTGGAAAAAAACAGATGAAGATCAAAGTATTGGAAGTCTCAGATGAAAACCCCGTACTCAAATGGAAATTTGGTGATCGTGTAAAAGTTACAAAGATTATGGTAACTATCAAACATCTTACAACTCAACAGGTCGAAGAAGGAGAATTTGATATTGAATCTATTGAAAGAGAACTGGCTGAAAAAAGACATTATTCTTCTACAAATAGATGGATTCCAGTAGAAGATATCAAGAACGGTTACGTGGTAGGTTCAAAACATACTAGATTAATCAGTGATGCTTCAGCATTAGATTACATATTGTTTTGATCATCAATCCAGTATGTGAACAATTTAGCTGAAAACGTTATAAACAAAAGATATTGAAAACACAATATGAGTTCAAAAGAATTCAAAGTAAATGGAACCGATTATAAAATAACACTAACTGATGCAGTAATCGGTCATGTGAATAATCTAAAAGACCTCTACAATGCAGCATATGAAGATCCTGAAAGCTTTGAAGATGTGAGTTCTGAGATATCAAATACAATTACAGAAATCGCAAGTACCACAGAACCAGAAGCTGAAGATAGTGATTTGGATGGAATTATTCAAGAAATCATTAAAGCAGTAGACCATAAAGCAGATGAAATTAAAAAAGAATTAGAAGATAAACCTGCAAAAAAGACAAAATCTAAAAAATAATCTCGTTTTAACCTAAAACTCATAAAAAATCGATGAATAAATTATATTCTATATCGAATAATCAAAACCATGTCTAGTTGCGAATGTGGAATTTGTGGACATCATAGTGAAGCAGAATGTCGTGAAAAAGAGTGCAAGTGTTGTT
>JABMOR010000011.1 GCA_013203245.1 Candidatus Nitrosopumilus sp. | reverse complement strand
TGCATAGAGAGGCGTGATAATTGCCCCAAGTGCAGTCAATAAAATCAGTAACGATGTTTTTGTCTTCATTAATTGATAATTTTGAAAATTCTATTTACAAATACTAGGCATAGATTATGTAACTACCATTATACTATATAGAAAATAATTTTTCCAGAAAAATCGAATTTTCGTTTATAACAAAAATGAAGAATATTAAACTGATCTAACAAATTTGATTGTAGCAAGATAAAAATAGATTATACAATTACAACAGAAAGATTACTCACACATTTGTATTAATGCAAAATGGCTTTAGTAAGGTGTAGAATGTGCCAATAGTTCTTCTATTTTATGTCAATTTGACATGAATGGAAATTTTTATTCCATTTTGAATGACCTACAAACCTTTTTGATTCAAATTCGTTTAGATCATAAAATGATGTACCAGTTTTTCCCACAATATTTTCCTCATTATCCAAAAATGAAATTGTTAGATTAACTTGAGCGCGTTTAATATGATCATTATGATATTGACCAGAAATTGTTATAAGTCCAAAATCGTCATGAATACATGAAAAATTTTCTACCCCCTGAATCACAGATTTTTCTGGTTCGATGGATTTTGGAGTAATCTGGACTTTATTTAACGATGAATGTGAATTTTCATATGGAATATTTTTTTGCAACACACGATAAAGTTGAGAGTTTATGTTATCGTTTTTATAGAAACCAATTTTTTTCAAAATTTCACTTGAAAATCTACTAGTAGGTTCAGTTTCATCTAAAATTAGATCATCAGCATCATAATTATAATATTCACCATATTGATCAAATATAATTACTTGAACAAGCAGATTATCATACATGCAAGAGGTCATTGCACCTTTTGAAGTATAATGAAATAAACACTCTGAATTTTCATTTGGAGTCCCAATGAGATATGATGAATCAAATATTTCTTGTTTGTCTCTATCTTCAAAAGAATTCCAATAATTGTCTAAATCGTTTTGATTGTTAAACTCTGATATCTGCATAACTAATGTTGGTACTTTGAATTTGTAAAAAATAGGCTCGTATACTCTTGTTATATCATTGAAGATAACTTTTACAGAATCTACAACTCCTTCTTTTTCCTCAAATTTATATTCAGTTGAAAAAGTTCTCCATTTGGTTTCTCGAATGATATCAAAAATATCTTTATCATTTAACAGAAACTTTTCAAGACTTGACTGAAAAGTTTCATCGTTTGAAAAAATATTTTTTTCAGGATTATTCTCTAAATATCCGACTTTTTGCAAATAATGTATGGTTCTAAGGAATTGGAGATCATTGATTTTTCCTTCAATCCACCACTGTGCTCTATCTTTTACCCAGTGTGGAATCAATTCTGAAGTCTTTTTTCCATAAAGTTCGGGTGTTTCATTAACAACAGTTTTTGCAGCATACTTTAGAATTTCTTTGAATTCTATTTCATCAGGTATGATGTTTTTATCAAGAGTATTCTGAATTAGTGCCAAAAATTCTGCATCTGAAATTTCACCATTTACCCAAACGGAAGTAGATTGCCTTATCCAATCAGGAAATATTTTTTCCTCAACATTCTGTCCAAAAACTGGGTTTGAAAAAGAAATCAAAATCAAGAAAATGGTAATTCCTAGTAATGAGTTAGTTTTAAAATTCATCATCTAAGAAAAGCCTCTCTTGAGAATTTTGACAGAATATTCTTAAAGTCATCATTACTTGAATCGTACTTTGCATATTCTACACTTCCACAAAGCAAAAGCCAGTCTTTTACTTGGTCATATACATTTGATTTTGCTAAAATACTTAACAAATCATGATTTGTCATTTCTTTGTAAATTTTCATGTTTTGAGAATAATAATATCTAATTGCCTGGCTGAGAATTTCAAAAGCCTCTTTTCTTTTGTTATCTTCATACAGACTTTGAGATTTGCTAAGCATAGATTGTGTTAATTCTCTAAAATCAATTTGAGGTTTAGAGACTTGTAATAAGGGCTCTTCAGATTTTCTCTGGGATAGTTTTTTGTGCATTAGATATCCAAATACTGCCAATGCAGTAAATACTGGGATAATCAATAGTAGTGAGATTTCTTCAAAGTTTTGAGTAATCTCCATTACTTGGAATGGTGCACTTTGTAATGAATCACGAATATGTTTTGTATTTTCGAATTTTGGTTGTTCAAATTTGAAATTATCAAATATGCTTCCAGAATCTCGTGTAGGTTGTGAAACTACGGTATTTACCAAAGTACCATCAGGCTGTAATTTTTTGCCAGACATTATGTCATTGAAGATTTGTGAAGTCTGTTCTGAAAATGCATTAATCATTCTTTCTTGAATTTGTTCTTTGTTTAGTAACAAATAGTTTGGAGAATAGTCTCTCAGATCAAATTCACCTTCACCATTCCTCACAGCGTCTTTCATTAGTTGTCGCCCCAATGTGAATTCTTTAGGAGTAAAGATATCATTTGGAATTGCTTCCAAATTATCCATAGAATAACCACGCTCAAGAACAAATAATTCCAAGTTTGAATTTGGATTATAATCCAAAGATTGCCCTTTTATCAGATATTTGCTATTGCCGATAGGATCTAACAATGCTTGTGCAATTTGGACATAGCCATCTGAGAATCTATCAGAAATTTTTATTCTATGTTGAAAATTTTCTTGTCTAAGATCTCTTTGTTCAATTAATGCCCCATTTAAAATCTGACCTTCTTCTGAATCAATTGTAATTTTGTCACCCCTAATTGAATATTTGTTGTCAGTAATGAATTTTTCATAAATGGGTTTAGACAATGCCGTATTTTTAGATACAAGTTCATAACTTGAAATAATTTCAAGTTCTTGTGAGGTAACACTTTGTTTATCTACTTGTCCTTCAATTAACCAGTCCATTTGGATTTCTGCATCATCTGCATATGCAATGTTTGCAAGAAAAACAAAAGGTATCAAAAAAAAGATCAATTTGAATTCTATTAAAGAAAGTCGGTTCATTAAATCATTAATGAACTCTAGTTGTTTACACGACAATTCTGTATCGGCCATAAATAATGTAGGTATTTATCAATAGCAATCCAATTGCAGCAGATATGAACCAATCTCTTATTGTAGAATATTCCATTTCATATTCGAGATTGGAACTAAGACTGACAAATATTTCATTTAGTGTTTGCTCATCAAGGGATTTGTAATAATTTCCTCCAGTCTCTTGTGCGATTGCAGCAAGTGTATTTTCATCTAGTTCTGCATATTGAGGCTCCCCATAGATATCATCTCTCAGATAAACAGGCTCTATGGAACCTAATCCAATCGTATGAATCGAAATATGATTGATTTTTGCATATTCAATTGCCTCTTCTGGTGTAACTAGACCTGAATTATGAACTCCATCACTAAGTAAAATAACTACTCCCTTTTTGTCTGGAATTGATGAGGCCATATCTATTCCTAGTGCAAGTCCATCCCCAATTGCAGTGGCACCCTGACCTTGTTCAATTGATGAAATTGCATTTATTGATTTTTCTTTATCTGGAGAAAGGTACGATATTGTTGTAGCTCCTGATTCAAAGAGAACGACTCCTACGTTATTTTGATGGCCTATTCTTGTAATTAGAGTGCTAATTGCGTTTTTAGCAGCATCTAGACGTGTAGGCGCATAATCTGTGGCAGCCATACTCTCTGACCCATCTAAAACTATGCTCAAATTGATTCCTTTTTCAACTGACAATATTGGAATCTGAGGATTTGCCAGTGCAACTATTGCCAAACCAAGAATACCCATCATCAAAACAAATGGCAAATGTTTTCGAAGAAAGTTTTTTTCCATTATTGATTTTTTTACAATTTTTAACGAGCTGAATTTTAAAATTGAATCCTTTTTTTCAGCATTATACTTTGAATATAAAAAATAGATTCCAGGAATTACCAATAGCAAAAACATTGCATAGAGATATTCAAATTGAATTCCCATTAGTTTTTCCTCCTCTTTCCAATGTGTCGATTAAACGTAATATCAAAAGATTCTTCATTTGAAATATTTAGGAAATCAATTCCTAATTTTTTCATTTCATATTCATTTTTTTCTCTTGTTTTTTTAATAAGGATTGAATATTGTTCTTGAAACTTTTTATCAGACGTATTTACAAAAATTTGTTCTCCTGATTCTGCATCTTCTAAATACACATAGCCTATTTCTGGAATTTGTGTTTCACGAATATCTGAAATATTTACTAAAACAATCTGATGTTTTGATTTCAGATATTTCAATGGTTTTACAAATGAATCTGAAATAAAATCAGAAACGATATAGACCATACTTCTACGCTTCAAATTGGTTTGTAACTGAAAAAGAGATCTAAAGATATCTGTTTTTGTACTTTTTGGAGAATAATCTAGCAAGTTTTGAAGAATTTCCATCATGTGTTTTTTTCCTTTTTTTGCGGGGATAAATTTCTCTAACGAATCTGTAAAAAGTCCCATCCCCACTCTGTCATTATTCTTTAATGCAGAAAACATCAATGATGCTGCCACCTCACATCCAAGTTCTTTCTTACTTTTTAGATAACCAAAATCATGGCTTGCAGACAAATCAATTACAACATATACATTGAGTTCCTTTTCTTCAACAAATTCCTTTACAAAAAGATCATTGTATCTTGCAGATACATTCCAATCTATTCTTCTTGCATCGTCACCTGCAGCATATTCACGAACTTCAAAGAATTCTATTCCTCCACCCCTAAATCTTGACCTGTAATTTCCTGAGTTCATGCCTTCAACTAGATTTCTAGTCGTAATTTCCAAGTTTTTTACCTGTTTCAAGAGTTCAGAAAGTTCAGTCATTTTAAGGAGGGTTAATTTTTTCTAAAACAAAATCAATCACCTTGTCTGAAGTTATTCCATTTACCTCTGCCTCAAATGTCAAAATTATTCTATGACGTAAAACTTCATGTGCAACTGCTTTGACATCTTCTGGAATCACAAAACCTCGTCCATTAAGCAACGCATTAGCTTTTGCAGTTCGCATCAACCAAATTGATGCTCTAGGCGATGCACCAAATTCTATCATGTTTTCTAAATCTAGATCATAATCTTTTGGATTCCTAGTTGCGTTTACAATATCTGCAATGTATTCTGTGATTACTCTGTCAGCATAAATTTTTTTATTAAACTTTTGAATCTCGAGAATTTCACCTGAGTTGATAATTGATTTAATTGTGTTTGTTTGGGTTGAAGAATTTTTTTCAATAATTTCAATTTCTTCTTGTTTTGATGGATAATCAATTAAAATTTTTAAAGCAAATCTGTCAACTTGTGCCTCAGGAAGTTTGTATGTTCCTTCATTTTCAATTGGATTTTGTGTAGCTAAAACCAGAAATGGTTTTTCCAATTCATATGTTTCACCATGAATAGTTACATTTCTTTCTTGCATTGCTTCAAGTAATGCGGATTGAACCTTTGGTGGTGCCCTGTTGATTTCATCAGCAAGTACAAAATTGTGAAATATAGGACCTTTTTGTGTCACAAAAGATCCTGAAGTATTTTTGTAAATTTTTGTTCCTAAAATATCTGCTGGAAGCAAGTCTGGCGTAAACTGAATTCTGACATGATTTACATCAAATATCTGTGACATGGTTTTTACCATTAATGTTTTTGCAAGTCCTGGAACGCTTTCAAGTAAAACGTGGCCATCAGATATTATTGAAATAAGAATTTTTTGCAATGCATCTTGTTGACCTATGATAACTTTATGGGATTCGTTAAGAACAGCACTTAATTTTTCAGCATATTTTTGAGCCTGTTCATTTAGTTTTTTGATTTCATCATTTGAAACAGAGTAATTTACGTGATTTTCTCTAAGGGCCATATCTTTAGATTAGAATTTTTGGATTAATAGCAAGATTCATTTGAAAAATATGACAATTTTTCATGATATCATCAGTAAGTATAGACTAGGGTTTTTGCAATAACTTCCATACATTCGTCATCTGAATATGTGAATCCAAATTTATCATTAGCTACAGGCAATGTACAATCATCATATTGAACATAGATAGTATCCCCATCTGAAACACGTAATGATGTACCCACTGTTTTTTCAGTGTTTACAGTAAAACTGAAAGGATCTTTAAATTTGTAATTTTGTCCTGTTTGGATTTCAATTCCAGCTAGATCACTGTCTGAGTATACTTTAAAGTTCAAATCAAATTCTTTTTCACCTACTTTGTACATATCTCTGTCATAGAATGTAAATTCTATTGTATCATCAACATTGTATAGATTTTGTAGGAAATTGAGTTTTCCTACATTCCAATGAAAGTTGATACTTTTTGAAACTACTTTCACCGGATCATCTTGATATTGCCAGGTTAGTGTAACTGCACCTTTTCTGCCTGCTTCTATTTTTGCATATTCGTCTATTGGGGAGTTTGAACATTTAGTTTTTCCAAATTTCTTATCCAAAACTCCATCTCCATTAACATCATGATCATGTCCGCTTAATTTTACACGCCCAACAAAGAGACCTGTGTCAGGACCTGTTTCAGAAAAGCCACCACATTTTCCAAGTTCTTGATAGGGATGATTGTCTGAACGTGAACTTAATGTTAGTTTATCTGCTTCAGTACCTCCAATGGTTTCAACTTTATCAGAATCTTGATTCCATCCTGGAGCATATATTATGAAATTTACTTTACCAAACCATCCATAATTATCATTAGTTTGAGTTTCGTAACATTTTTGAAGTGTTATTGCATTTTTTTCAAAGCCACATGCAAATATTACGGGTGCGCCACCAACTTTACGTTTTGAGGTAAAACCAGTATCTTTAACAAGAGAACTTTGTTCAGAACCTAATTTCATTGAAAAATCTACACTTTGATTAGAATTATTAATATCAGACAAGATAAAGTTGACTATCCCACTATCTGTAAAAAGAAATTTTTTAGCAAATATACTTGAATCTGATTCTTTAAGGTAAGTGTCGATAGATTTATCATTTTGAGTGATTTTGAGATCAAAAGAATTCTCATCAAGAGATTTCTGTGTATGGGCATCTTTTATCGTAAACATGACAAAATAATCAGTATCAGGTTTCATTTCGCCAGAAGGAGACCATTTCATTTCAATTTGATATTTGCCATCAGAGGAATACTTGGTGAAGAATCCATCTTTGACAGATCCGTCAGAAAAAGCCAAGCTTGGAATTGACACCAAAAGTAGAACAAATACAGCACTCAAAGACAAAAAAGTATATTTTGTAAACCTGTTTTTGTTTTGTAAGATATTCAACAATCAAGTTTACAGATACAGAGATATCAACCATGAGCATATATTTTACATATGAACCTGAGACATCATATGTCTATATAGAAAATAAATCATATTACAAAAAATATGATGGATGAATAATTTTTATTAAATTATAATTATTTTTGGTTCAACTAGATTTTTAATTATATTTAGAAATTGATCATCAGAGAATTTTTGTAAATTTTTACATGCCAAATTGAAAATAAAATTTAAAAAGTATTTTAACATTCAAGAGATGCATACAATATTGCAACAGATAAAAAAGTACAAAGTGGAATTAAAGAATTTTAAAAAAAATAGAAAAAATTTGAAAAAAATTAGACTTTGAGAATACCTTGCTGAATAAGATATTGTAATCCACCAATGTAATCTTGATCAGATATCAATCCTTCAGACCACCATTTTGCATTGTCTCTTATCCATTGTGGAATTTCTAAATCAGTGCTTGCATCTACCGTATAATCCCAAAGAATTTCTCCATCATACGTTATTTGTTGTAGTCCTTGCTGTCCAAGTTTTGTTACTTTATCAGCTAGTGGAACATACAGTAAACTTGATGAGTATTCTTGGCCATCAGTAATCATCCAATTAATTAAATGAATTACGGCTTTTGCTTGTTCTTTATTTTTAGTTACTGGTTTTAGATCATCGTACACTAACAAGTATGTGAAACTTGCAATAGGGTATGAATTAGGTCCTGGCGCATTAACAAGGGATACGCCTACCCAACTGTCCTTGGCAGCAGGCAGACTGTCAGCAACACCACTAGATGCAGCAGAGATGCTGTCTAGAGATGGTTCAATAAATGCAGATTTCTCAGCATTTTGAATTGATGCATAAGTCATTCCTGACTGAAACGCATAAGCAAGTTCAACATATCCAATAGAGTATTCTGTAGATTTTACAATTGTTGCGACACCTTCATTGCCTGCAGCAGCTAGACCCAAAGGCCATGGAACAGATTTTCCTGTACCTACTTGTTTATCCCATTTTGGACTGACAGTAGTAAGGTAATCAGTATAGATGAAAGTAGTTCCAGAACCATCTGATCTGTGTGCTGTAACAATTTCTTTGTCAGGTAGATTCAATCCTGGATTTGCTGCAGTGATTGCAGGATCATTCCATTTTGTAATCTC
>JABMOR010000010.1 GCA_013203245.1 Candidatus Nitrosopumilus sp. | reverse complement strand
GTTAATGAGTTTAGATTAGTGTGTGTATTGGGAGTTTCATCTTTTTGGATTTCAGTTGGAATAATTCTGGGATTGTTTTGGAATCGTTTTGAATCAAACAAAGACACTAAACAATATTCATAATCATTCTGACTCTATAGAATAAGAACCAGTACATTTCCTTTAAATAATAAGACAATTTTTAATATTTACATGTCTAGGAAATTAACATTACCACAATTAAAAAAATATGATATTACTCAAAAAGTTATTGAAGCGTTAGCTGACTCTGAATCAAGAGCAATTTTATTTTCAATTATTAAAAAAGGAAATACTGCTGCAGAACTATCAGATAAACTCAAAATACCTCTTAGCTCTGTGTACAAAAAATTATCCGACCTTGAAGAATTAACTTTGATCAAAGTTGAAAAGTGGATGCTATCTGACAAAGGTAGAAAATACAAAGTTTATCGAAGCAGAATCAGCAAAGCTGATATTTCTATTCGTAAACCTGAGCCTGTTTTGACCTTGATTCCTAATTAAGTGATATTATGCAAAAACCTACCATCATACAACTATCTGAATTTGATATTACTCAGAAAATTATTGAATCACTTAGTAATGTATGTACAAGATCTGTATTATTTTCAATCAAAAATGAATCAAAAGATGCAACTAAAATTGCTGATGAATTGAAAATCTCTTTATCTACTGTATACAAAACTTTGTCTACATTAGAGGGTCTGGCATTGGCTGAGGTTGATAAATTTATTATTTCTTCTGAAGGCAAAAAAATTAAACAGTATCGAAGTAGAATCGGAAAAGTTGAGATAACTTTGGAGGATTTAGAGCCTAGTTTGAATTTGTATTCAAATACTGTAAATCCAAAATCGAATTAATCTATATTGTTCTGATAATTTTTCTATTATTCTCATTCTATAGAGTTAGAATGAAGTTTTGGAATGAGACTTTGATTTAAATAATTTAGCTTATCCTAATTTTGTGTTAATAATGAAACGACAAATAAAATTAGCATTAATTGCTGTATTTGCAGTAATTGGTGTGTTGTCTGTACCATTAACTCAGACTGTTCAAGCAGAAAGTTTAGTTCCGGATTGGATTAAAAATAATGCTGGCTGGTGGGCTGATGGTACACTAGATGATGAAACTTTTCTAAATGGAATCACATACCTGATAGAAAATGGAATCATCAATGTTTCATCTGAATCAAACACTGTTGATGTCGACACTCTAACCATCGGATTTATTCCAGTTGAAAAAGCTGATGAATTAACTCCAAAGGCTCAAGCATTGGAAACATTTCTTGAGAATGAACTTGGTATAGATGTTGAAATCGTTGTTCCAACAGACTATGAGGCCATAATTGAAGGTATGAGATTTGGTCACATTGATGCTGCCTTTATGGATACTGGTCCAGCATGGATCACTCACCAAAGAACTGGTGCAGAAGCTGTAATGGCAGAACTCGTTGCAGGTAAGGTAAATTATCAAGCAACAGTTTGGACTCTGGCTGACAATGATTCCATTCATTCATTGGCAGATACAGTTGGCAAAAAAGTAGCATTTACTAGCATTACCGGATCTTCTGGTTTTGTACGACCTATGGGAACTTTGGTTACTGAAGGTTATGTAACCATTGAAGGTGATGACATTGTTGCATTGGAATCTGCTTTGGCAAATAATTTTGAGAGTTATACTTTTGCAGGCGGTTACAAAGCTGCATTAGAATTACTTCTTAATGGTAATGTAGATGTTGCATTTGGTTCAGATATTGCTCCACAAAAATATCTTGAATTAGAAGATCAAGTAAAATTACGACCAGTTACTACAATTGGACCTGTACCATCACATGTGTTTATGGTTAATTCAGATATGTCTGAATTAACTAGAAGTGCACTTGTTGATGCACTAATCAAACTCAATTATGATGAAAATAATCATATTTTGAAGGATTTGTATGGTGCAGAAGCACTAGTTCCAACAACTACCACTATGCACATTGGTGAATTTGGTGACTATATTGATGCGTTAACAGGACTTGATCAGTTGATTCTTGATAGTTATAACAAGAGCAAATAAAACACGGGGTTCTGAAAATGAAACAAATTCAGATGACCCAAAATTCTTCTTTTTCATTAATTTCAACAAACAAAATTATCCAAATGAGTGATGTATGGACATCATATGATTCAAAGACTTTTGCACTAGAGGGAATTAACCTCTCAATTGATAGAGGAACAAATTATGCCATAGTGGGTCAGTCTGGCTCTGGAAAGTCTACATTACTAAAACTAATGAATGGCATGATGATTCCAAGCAAAGGTACTATCAAAATT
Source organism: Candidatus Nitrosopumilus sp. (assembly GCA_013203245.1). Lineage (GTDB taxonomy): Archaea > Thermoproteota > Nitrososphaeria > Nitrososphaerales > Nitrosopumilaceae > Nitrosopumilus. The sequence continues at coordinate 20,844 of JABMOR010000010.1, read as the reverse complement.
GATTATGTTAAACCAAACATGAATAATAAAAAATTTAAAAAAATGATGCATACTATTGGCTACATTCCTCAAAGTTTGGGATTGGTAAAAAATATCACAGTTCTTGAAAATATTTTGATTGGTGCATTACCTAGATTAAATACAATCCAATCTTTGCTTAAGCGATTCCCTGAACACGAAATTCAAGAAGCTAAAAGAATCATTTCTCTTGTAGGGTTGTCCGGTAAGGAAGAAAGAAAAGCCTACATGTTAAGTGGTGGTGAAAAACGTAGAGTTGCTATTGCTAGAGCGTTAATGCAAAAACCAACCATATTACTTGCTGATGAAATTGTTTCAGAATTAGACCATGTAACGGCTCATGAGATTATGAACTTGATTGCTGATGCACAAAAAAGAATGAATTTGACTGCTATAATGGTACACCATGATATGCAGTTAGCATTAGAATTTGCAAACCGAGTTGCCGTGATTAAAGATGGTCATAAAATATTAGAAATTGGTGTTGAAGGTGACAATATAGTTGATTTCCAAACAGGAGATCTGAATACTGAAGAAATTATGGAGATGTATGATAATGACCCCAAAAAATAATATTGTAATTGGAATTATTGTTGCACTTGTTGTAATTGCATCTTACAATGTTGATGCAAATCCTATTGAATTTGTTGAAGGGTTACCAAACCTTGCGATTATAGTTGAGGAGATGCTTTTAGTTGAACCAAAGTATATTCCAACTGCATTGTGGGCCATGTTTGAAACAATTCAAATGGCATTTATTGGAACTGTTGTGGGTACTGCAATTGCATTACCTCTTAGTATGTTTGCAGCAAGAAATCTGAACAGCAAATATGTTTATGCGCCTGTCCGTGCATTACTTGCAGCTATTCGAACATTCCCCTCTATTTTATGGGCAATTTTATTTGTAATCATGGTTGGCTTGGGAACATTTGCAGGTGTTTTGGCAATTGTCATGTATACCGTAGGATTTGTTGCAAAATTACAATATGAGGCAATTGAGGCAATTGATTCTGATCCTATGGATGCAGTTAGTTCTATTGGTGTTTCAAAATGGCAATTAATTCGTTATGTGGTAATTCCAGAATCTGCATCTCATCTGCTAAGTCAGATACTTTACATGTTTGACTACAATGTACGTCAAACTAGCATTCTTGGATTAGTAGGTGCTGGGGGAATTGGATTTTACATTATTAACTATATCAAATTCTTTGAGTATGGTAAAGCAGCAGTATTCATGTTGGTAGTACTGGCAGCAGTTTTGTTTATTGATTGGGTCAGTGTAAAAATTCGAGATAAATATATTGTAAAATCCCAACACGGAATGGCAGTATCTGCAAAATAAATTTCTAAGTTGTAATTTTATCTAGTTGATTTGATTCTGTGGCTGTTTTAATTTCTCTTGCAATTCTTTTACCCATACTCATTGTTTCATTGAATAATAGTGAATAGTAGGGGGAACCATCCATGTAGATATTAGAGCCTGCAACTATTCTTGCTGAAAATTCAAACGATTTGAATTTGGCATTTTCATCATAAACCCCTTCTATACAAAACGGTCCGTTCATTCCTGGTGCCACTATTCTTTTTGCTGCTTCAACAAAATTTTCCCCCATCGTATACACTTCATCTAACAGTGATTCTCGTAAAACTAGAGGACTATTTCCAATTACGTTGAATGATGGAACTTTATTTGATTTCAACTGTTGCTCTGCAGGGATTCTTCCCAATCCTTCAATGTCTGATTCATGTCTTTGATCAACTCCAAAAAATTCCAACTCTTCTTTTAGTGGGGAGTAGAAAAATTGTAAATAAGCTAACACTCCTGCTGCATATTCTTGAATGTATAGGGGCTCATCTTGCGATAAAATCCCATCTGAAATTAATTGATTTCTTTTAGTATTGTAATCCTCTTCATTTGCTGCCATAAAGTAGCCTTTACCTCCTGCAGCTCCTTGCCTTTTCACAATTACTAGTTTTTCAATATCTTTAGGTTCTGTCACTGCTTTTGGCATTGGAAGATTTGCCTCTTTCATCAGTTTTTCTTTCATGTCTCTGTCTGATTCCCATCTTAGAATCCATTTATTGCCAAACACTGGAGTTTTAATTGATTCAATTTCTTCAGAACTCATTTGTGCAATTAATGTTCCATGTGGGATTAGAACTGCATTGTTTTCTTCTAAAATTGATTGGCACTTTTGATCAAGAACTTCTTTGAATGAATCAACAATAATTAATTCATCAATAAATGGAAACCTTTTGTATAATTTTTCACGTTTTTTCTCACACACTAGGATTGTTTTAAGACCTTCATCTTTTGCACCTTTTAGAACTTGTAAAGAGCAGTGGGAGCCTAATGTTGCAATGGATGTCATTGTGATATTCTAAGTAATACTTTGTACTTTATGAACTATGTGTGGATGTAACGTACTGGAATACCTCGTCTATTAATTCGACACTTAGTTCTGACTTGATATCTTCTGGAATTACCTTTAATACAAAATCATACATTGTTGTATTTTTTGGCAATTCGTCTCTTTCTTGTAATAATGAAAAAACTGAAATTCCATTAGAAATGATTGCTATGATTTTTTCTTTATCTGAAAGTGTCATGACTTATGAATAATTATTATAATTTAATATAAATCCGGCTTATGTTACAGGAGTGACTTTATTGGTTCTAGATTATGGTAAATTTGAACTAATGCTGAATTCTCATTTAATATTTCTAATTCTATGGTAACGTTATGTCCTTCTGCCTCTTCATCTACTTGTTGAGACGCATGATATCCTACGTATACTCCAACAATGATAAACATTGCAATTACTAGGAGGATTAGGATGTTCATCTTGTTTTTGTGAAATTTTTACTGCCTATAAGCATTATGAAAATTAATGCAATTGTCCACTATTTTGTATAAAAATTAATTACACCATGATATCTGCAATAAAGTAAATTATGATAGAAACTGAATTAGGAACTTTACGAAGATCTCATTATTCTAATGAAATAAACTCGTCAATGGATGGAACTAAAGTCACTGTAATGGGTTGGGTGTTGACAGTTCGTGGACATGGAAACATCAGTTTTGCCACTGTCCGTGATAAAAATGGGGATCTCTCAATTGTAGCAAAAAAAGATGATTGTCCGGATGAAATCCGTGAAAAAATTTCTTCATTAAAAGCACATTCTTCAATCTCTGTTACAGGTAATGTCAAGGCGTCTGAAAAAGCACCTAGTGGGTTTGAAATAATTCCTACGGAGTTGAGAGTTTTCTCTGATGTTGAAAAAATCCCTCCTTTTGAGCCTACTGCTAAAACTGTGAAAAACATTGACACTAGACTGGAGGCAAGACCAATTGATCTTAGACGTGATGCCCTTCAACATATTTTCAAAGCTCGAAGTTTTGTTTTAAAATCCATCAGAGAATATTTTACTAATCAAAATTTTGTTGAAATTAATACTCCCAAAATGATTGCAACTGCTACTGAAGGCGGTGCTGCACTATTTCCAATATTTTACTATAACAAAGAGGCATTCTTGGCCCAGAGCCCGCAATTATACAAAGAACAATTGACAATGAGTTTTGAAAAAGTATTTGAGATAGCACCTATCTTTAGGGCTGAACCATCTAGAACTAATCGCCATTTAGCTGAAGCGATTTCTATTGATTTGGAGGAGGCATTTGTAGATTACAATGATGTGATGAATAGGATAGAGGAAATAATCAAAACTTCAATTCAAACTGTTCATGATTATGTTAAAGACAACCCTAATGCTGAATTTATAATTCCTGCAATTCCAGATATAATCCCAAGATATTCTTATGATGATCTAGTTGATAGAATGCAAAAGGCCGGTGCAAAAACTGAATGGGGTGATGACTTGTATCCCTCAAATCTCAAAAAAATAGGTCTAGATGGATTTTACTTTATTACTGATTGGCCGCTTGCCCCTAAACCATTTTACGTCAAAGACAGTAAATCAAATCCTAAAGTTTCTGAATCTTTTGATTTAATGTTTGGTGATTTAGAATTATCTTCCGGTAGTACAAGAATTGAAAAACGTGATGAACTAGAAGAACGCATGAAAAATAAAGGGATGAACACTGATTCATTTGAATACCATCTTGCAGCTTTTGATTATGGAGTTCCTCCACACGCTGGATGTGGAATTGGTCTTGAAAGATTAATCATGGCACTTACTGGAACAGAAAATATCCGAGATGTCACTTTCTATCCTAGAGATGTTGACAGACTAACGCCATAACTAAAATATTTAAAATTTTGTTGATTTTATTCAGTAGATGATAGTTTAATTTTGCACAATACTTTGTCTGTCATTTTTACTAAATCATCTATGCTATGATTATCAAATTGTTTACTCATGAATCTAATAATTATTTTTAATAGATAACTCCATGTCTGATTCTAAAGCTACATATTTTTTCAAATCATGCCTATGAAAAATATATTATTTTTAATGCTAGGCATGATTCTCTGATAAAAATAATTAATTTCTATTATTTCCAGATTTGGGATTGTTTGTTATTGTAAATACAAACTATTTGATATATTTCCCAATAGTGGGAATAATGTATGAATTTGAAGCAGTCGAGAAAAAGAAGAGCTTTAGCCACCGTAATTACTTCTGCAATCATGATGGCTGCTGTTACAATTATGGGTGGTGCTGGTGTAGTTTGGAGTCAAACTTCTTTAAATTCTCAACAAATAGAAATGTCTGATACAGTTGATGATTATCTTAACAAAATCAACGAATCTTTAATGTTTGAATATGTGTATTGTAATGATGATCCATGTGATACTATTATAGTTGTATTAACAAATGTAGGTAATATTGGATTGGATGTTTCACAAATTACCATCTATGATAAAATGTCTGGATTTAGTAAAATACATTCTATGTCAAAAGCACAGATAATGCCTGATGATAGTATTTCCGTAGTGATCAACGATTCATTATTCTCATCATACAGTATACTGGATGTTTCTGCTATTACTATTAGGGGTAACATCATTCAAACACAAATTACCACATAATACTTTTTATCTCGTTAGAATTTTTGTTGGATATACTTTGATAAGAAAACGAAGGGGGCTTAGCAATGTTATTGGAATGATATTCCTTGTAGTTGTTCTAAGTTCTGTAATAGGATATTTCACATATGGGATAAATCTCATTGAACGAGTTAATGACGAAGTGATCATAAAGGGAGTCGAAAGTATCGATAAATCAAAAGAAAGTTTTGAAATTGTAAATGTAGGAATTAATGGGGGTAAATTTGATCTTACAATTAAAAACACTGGTCAACTCCCAATTCATTTTACAAGATTATGGGTGAATAATGTAACTGACAGTTCATGGCCTCTACAAAATTTTACTTTGAATGAAGTATCTTCACCTGGACAGATTCTGTATGATGTAGGTCAAAATCTAAATCTTTATGCATTAGAATCTCAATCATATGACTTGAGATTGGTAACTGAAAGAGGTAACTTGTTTAACATCCAAGTAACATCTCCTCAGGATGAAACCCTTGAAATGAATTTATTTTCAACTCCAAAGTCTGTTCTTACTGGACAAGATGTAACAATCTGGTTTGGTGTTACTAACAATGTAACAGATGGCAGTGTATTGCAATTAATCACTCCTCAAATAGAAAACCCTCCTGATGTTACTGGCGGTGCAACTGCAACATACAAAGAAGGTCCAATTCCATCATCAAAAGAAAGTTTGTCACATGGTGATACGTCTTTCTTCAAATGGGTTTACACTGTTACCGGAGGTGATGGAGATACAGTAACATTCAATGCAACTGTTAATAATGCAAAACAAGCAAATTTCATTACAGAACAAATTGAAATTGTAATACTTGATGATGATTCTTTATTGGTAGAAAATGCAGGTGTACTACAAGTTGACTATGAATCTCTTGAATGGGCACAAGGTATAGGTGATTGGTCATCAGGATGGAATCTTAACACCAATGATAATACTGTGTGGAGAATTAATGTTACAAATAATCATCCTACGGATACATTCTACATTGGTGAGGATACAGCTTTGGTATTACTACCTGTATCTGGTTCTTCAAAAAATCCATTTTACATTGGTGCTGGTGCCTCTACAAATCCTCCAAGTATTTCTGCATATACTGATCTTAACCAAAGTATCATTCCTGGTCAAGAAGTTCGTGTTTATTTTGGTGCAACCATGCCTGGTGGGATTACAGAGGCTGACACTCCTGCTCAAAAAGGAATTAATCAATCTCCAATTCTAATATTTGGAAAGATGTGTTCTGGTGGTGGCTGCCCTGGTTCTGGAGATTCCTACGGCCAAAATATCCCTTTTCTTGGAATACTGTTAGAATAATATACAACACATTGACATTTTGATGCATTATGGTGACTGAAGAAGAAATAGAACACGTTTCAAAATTAATGAGAATAGAGATTGATGATCATGATGAATATGTTGATAAAGTAAAATCAATGATTGGTTATTTTGACATATTAGACTCTGCTGGGGTTGAATCTGAAGAAATTTCAATGCCTGAAATCCCTATCTCCAATTTAAGAAAAGATGAATACATTCCATTTGAGGATAAATTAATTGAAAAACTAAATCACTACAAGGGAACGTATGTTCGTGCACCAAAGATGTCTTCATGAACCTAAAAATATCTGCCCTTGATTTCATTCAAGAAGTAAAAACTGGAAATATTTCTGTAGAAGATTTTGTTGCAAAAACTATTGAGCAAATTCAAAATGTCGATGATAAACTACACGCATTCCTATCTGTAAATGAAGAGGCAGTTGATCAAGCCCGCAAAATTGACAAGAAAATAAAGTCTGGGGATAAAGTTGGAAATTGTTTTGGAATGCCAATTTCAATTAAAGATAACATCTGCATAAAAAATTCAAAGACCACATGTGCCTCAAAAATGCTTGAAAATTTTGTGGCACCTTATGATGCTACGGTTATAAAAAAATTAAAACAACAGGATGCAATATTTATCGGCAAAGTAAACCTGGATGAATTTGCAATGGGGCTAACAACTGAATTTAGTGCATTTGGTCCAAGTAAAAATCCCTGGGATACAAATTACGTTCCTGGTGGTTCTTCTGGCGGTAGTGCTGTATCTGTCAGTAGTTTTGAATGTGTGGCGTCCCTTGGTTCTGATACTGGCGGTTCTGTAAGAAACCCTGCAAGTTTTTGCTCTACAGTGGGATACAAGCCAACTTATGGTTTGATTAGTAGATATGGTCTGATTTCATATGCTAACAGCATTGAACAGATTGGCCCTCTTACTAGAACTGTAAAGGATTCAGCCTTTATGCTAAACATGATTTCTGGAATTGACCATAATGATAACACTACAATTGATAACAAAAACGAGGACTATCTTTTAGGTATAGAATCTGGTATTGAGGGTAAACGTATTGGTATAATCAAAGAGATGATTGGGGAGGGAATAGACCCTGCAGTATTATCTGCTACAAAAGATGCTATTTCTAAACTAGAATCTTTGGGTGCAATATGTGAGGAAATCTCACTTGATATGGTAAAATATTCTGTTGCAGCTTATTATACCATCACTGCAACAGAAGCTAGCAGTAATCTTGCAAGATATGATAATATTAGATATGGCTATGATTTTCCATTAGAAGGATACGAGTTTAATTCTTACATTTCAAAGGCTCGACGTAATTTTGGCCCTGAAGTAACTAGAAGAATGATTATTGGTGGATTTGTTCCTTCTGCAGGACACGCTGGAAAATATTTCCTAAAGGCATTAAAAGTAAAAAGTAAACTTACAAGAGAAATCAACGAGGCATTCAAGAAATTTGATTTTCTTGTATCTCCAACTGTCCCAATTTTACCATTCAAATTTGGTGAAAAAATTGATGACCCTATCTCATTGTTTTTAGTTGATATCAATACTGTCACTGCGAATCTTACTGGAAAACCTGCAATATCAATTCCGTTTGCCAATTCAAATGGACTGCCAATTGGAATTCAATTGATGGCCGATTCCATGAATGACAAATCATTACTTCAAGCAGCATATGCATTAGAACAAACTGTAAGTTTGCCGGAGGTTCCAATATGACTATGATTGGTTTGGAGATTCACTGTCAATTGACTAATTTGAATAGCAAATTATTTTGTTCATGCAAGGCAAACTATAGAGAATTTGAAATTAATGAAAACATTTGTCCTGTTTGCATGGGATTGCCTGGAAGTTTACCTAGATTAAATCAAGATGCTGTAAAAAAAGCCACACTAATTGCAATGGCTCTAAATTGTACGACTCCTGAAAAAATTGCCTTTTTTAGAAAAAATTATTTTTATCCTGATTCTCCAAAAAATTTTCAAATCACACAATTGAACATCTATGGTGATACAAGTGTGGGCGGCGCTGGCTCTATTATGGTAGGTGACAAAAAAATTAGAATCACTCGAATTCAACTAGAAGAGGATCCTGGACGGTTGATTTATGAGGGAAGTTCATCAAAAAACCAGATCACTCTAGTAGATTACAATCGTGCAGGTACACCATTGGTAGAAATTGTGACAGAGCCTGACTTTGAAACACCAAAAGAAGTAAGGGATTTTCTAAACATTTTGTCTGACATTTTAGCAAATCTTGGTGTGGCTGACCCCAGTCTGGAAGGTGCAATGAGGGCAGATGCCAATGTCTCAATTGAAGGTGGCAAAAAAGTTGAAATAAAAAATATTGGATCATTTCATGATTTGGAAAAAGCAGTTCATTTTGAAATTACAAGACAAGAAAGTTTGCATTCTCGTGATATAGATATAATTCAAGAGACTCGTCATTGGGATGACCAGAGAAAAATTACGGTATCTTCTCGTTCTAAGGAAGAAGATCTTGACTACCGTTATTTCTTAGAGGGTGATATTCCGTGGATCACAATTGATCCTGAAATTAGAAAGAAATTGCAAATTGAAATGCCTGAAAGCATAAATTCTAAAAAAGAGAGATATATTTCAAAATATAATATTCCTTCACAAGTAGCTGATGTGTTATCTTCAGACAAATACTATTCTGATTTGTTTGAGGATGCCCATACTGAATCAAACGCAAAAGAAGTTGCAAATATTATTACCACTGAATTAATGGGGTTAGTTGACACTAGAGAAAAACGTGAAGTGTCTAAATTTACTTTCATACATCTAAAAGAACTAGCAGACGCAATTCAGTCCGGTAAAGTTTCTAGAAATTCCTCTAAAAATGCATTACATGAGATTTTAAAATCTGGAAAAGATCTGTCTACTGTAATTACAGAACTGGACCTTGGAAATGTTTCAGATGAATCTGAATTGTCTGGAATTATTACTCTGGTAATTTCAGAAGAATCACAAGCAGTAGAGGAGACAAAATCAAATCCTCAAACAATAAATTATTTGGTGGGCAAAGTTATGCAGAAAACAAAAGGAAAGGCAGATCCTACACTAACTCTTGATATTCTGAAAAAACAGATTGGTGTTTGATGGCCGAATTGTCTCTGGAAAGCATTGAATTTATCAAAATTCTAGCATCATCTGATGCCACAATTCTACAGGCTGGCATGAATGAGGCTACTAGGTCTAGATTAGATGATGAAATAGGTGTGATTTTGAGGGAATATTATCATGAAAATACGAGAGGGACTCAAACTGGATGGACTGAGAAATTACTCAAAGTTGGAATTGATGAAGACGTCGGTAAATCTGCAATTGCTTGTGCAAGACGTCTGGGCATTGATATTTCATAACAAAAAATCTTTTTACCCCATTGAAGATGAAAAATTAAACTTTGTCTGATTTTAAATTTATTCCAACTGAAAAACAAATTGAAGAATCTAATATTTACAAATTTATGAAAAAACACAATGTTTCCTCATTGGAGGAATTATCTCAAAAAGCTAAAGATGATCTTGAATGGTTTTGGAAGTCTGTAGATTCTGATATTGGCATTGTTTGGGATAACCCTTATGAGAAAATATTGGATGTTTCCAAAGGAATTGCTTGGGCAAAATGGTTCATAAATGGCAAAACAAACATTTACAAATCATCAGTAGAGAAATTTGCAAAACTCTCTCCTGGAAAAATTGCATATTATTTTGAATCTGAAGATGGTGTGATTTCCCAAATTTCCTACTCTGAACTTGATTCCAAAGTGTCTCGACTTGCAAATGGATTAAAATCACTTGGAGTAAAAAAAGGCGATGTAATTGCAATTTATTTGCCAATGATTGAGGAGGCGATTCTCTCCATACTTGCTGCAGCAAAAATAGGTGCAATTCAAACTGTAATTTTTTCAGGATATAGTTCTGAATCACTACATGTGAGGTTACAGGACTGTAATGCCAAAATTCTATTAATTTCTGATGGATTTTATAGAAAAGGAAAATCTATCTCTCAAAAACAATCAGTAGAAATTGCATTAAAAGATACGCAAGTAGAGAAAACTATTGTAATTCCATACAAAGGAATTGATGAATATTTTGAATCAGATCAAATTATTTTTTATGATAAACTTGTATCCTTACAAGATAATATCTGTAAAACTGAAATTTTAGATTCAGAGGACCCATTGTTTATTTTGTATACTTCAGGTACTACTGGTAATCCAAAGGGCGTGGTTCACACTCATGGTGGTTTTTCCGTTTTTGCAGGATATCAGTCTGCATATCTTATTGATACTCAGGCACAAGACGTCTTGTTTTGGCCTGCGGATATAGGTTGGATTACAGGTTTAGTGTGGAATGTGTATGGTCTTTTGATAATGGGTGCAAGCTCTGTCATTTATGATGGTGCCCTGGATTTCCCAACACCAAATAGAATATGGAAGATGTTATCTGATTATAATGCAACAATTTTTGGAATATCACCAACTGCAGTAAGATTATTTAAAAAAAATAATGTTGAACCATTAAAATTATTTAACTTGGATAAAATTAAAAATATTCCAACTACTGGAGAACCTCTTGATGAAGATTCCTGGTGGTGGTTATATGAAAAAGTTGGAAATAAAAAAATACCTATTATGAATTTGTCTGGAGGTACTGAAATAGGTGGTGCAATGCTATCTGTTTTTCCTGGAATGAAACTCAAACCATCTACTGTTGGAATTCCTATCCCTGGAATGAATTTAGATGTTGTTGATGATGATCAAAATTCCACAAGAGAACATAATGGTTATTTAATTATAAAATCTCCATGGCCTGCAATGACCCGCGGTTTACTAAATGATAGTAAAAGATATCTTGAAACTTATTGGTCCAGATTTGAAAATATTTGGTTTCATGGAGATTATGTCTATGTTGACAAAGATAATCTCTGGTATATGCGTGGAAGAACTGATGATGTGATTAATGTCTCAGGACATAGAATGAGTACTGCTGAAATTGAACAAACTGTAATTTCACACAAAAAAATATCTGATGCTGCATCAATTTCTATACCTGATGATCTTACGGGTGAGGCAATAGTTGTATTTTTTGTTGCAGATGACAAATTTGAAAAAATTTCGTCTTTAGAAATATCTGATCATATATCTGAAAAAATTGGCAAACTTGCAAAACCCAAACTCATTATCCAATTATCTGATCTTCCCAAAACTCGAACTGGAAAAATTATGCGCAGATTACTACGTTCAAAATTACTTGGAAAAGATTTAGGTGATTTATCCTCTGTTGAAAATCCTTCCATTTTAGATGAAATTCAAAAATTAGGTTGAATTAATCTAACTCTTTGATATTTACTATTACACGTTTTATCTATAATTTCATTAATCACAAGACATGTTGATGAAATTTGTAGTTGATCAGCAGGTAGAAGACATTGAGATGCCTGAAAATCTCAAATTAAACACCTTTTTACAAGAATTTCATTCAGATTGCCCTCATCCTGAATGTAATTTTGGTTACTATGGATTTGCGTTTGGACAATCTCCATTCCCTGTCCCAAAATTAATTCAAGAGGCATTGATCAAAAATGCAGACAAGGGAGCGTATGCGGCAGTACCTGGAATCCCCGAATTACGAAATGCTATTTCAAAATACAATAAGCATTATTTTGGACTAGATGTGGCCCCTGAAAGAATCTATGTTGGTCCTGGAACCAAAGAGTTGATATTTAATCTCTTAGAGATATTACACGGAACTGTTATTTTGCCTACTCCTGCATGGTTGGGATATCTTCCACAGATTAGATTCCTGAAAAAAAATTATCACATGTTGCCAACTCGTGCAAATAAAAAAATCTCCCCTAATGATCTTAGAAAATTGGCATTACGATTACAAGATAGGCAAAAGATTTTGATATTAAACAACCCTAACAATCCAACTGGGTTACTTTATGACAAATTGGAACTAGAAGAAATTACTGATGTATGTAGAGAACAAAACATTCTAGTAATCTCTGATGAGATTTATGCTCTAACTACATATGATTTTTCAAAATTTGTCAGTATGGCAAAAATTTACCCTGAAGGAACTTTTGTTACAAATGGACTATCAAAATCTCATGCAGCTGGAGGGTATAGGTTAGGCTATGTAATTTTCCCTCAACATACATCTGATTTTAGATCACAATTTAAAAAAATCCTTGCAACTGAATACACTGCAGTATCAACACCAATTCAACATGCTGCTGTTGCTGGATTTGAAATTAGTAAAGATATTGATGAATATTTCATTGTGACTCGTAACATTCATCAAATAATGGGTGAATACACCTATCACAAATTAACATCAATTGATGGAGTTAAAGCAACAAAACCTGATGCAACGTTTTATCTTTTAGCTGATTTTAATTCATTTGCTCTTGATTTACAAAAAGCAAAAATCACTACGTCACAAAAACTATCTGAATCGCTCATTATCCATCCATACCATACTGCCATAGTTGGTGGGGATAGTCTTGTTTTGGAGAGGACTGATTTTAGTGCCAGAATTGCATATGTTGACTATGATGGGGCTAAAGTTTATGAAAAATATCTTAAAAATAAACCAAAATCACTCTCTGAAAAAACTGAATTTGTAAAAAAGAATGCTCCCAAGGTAGTTGCAGGTTTAGATATGCTTGTTGATTTTTTTCTAAATCTTAGAAAAGACAATTTGTCTGAATTAGAAACTAAACAAAGTTCTATGGTTTCACCTAGTTAGGTAATCTGATTTATTTTTAGTTTTTTGGAATATTAAAAAAGAACGTAGTTTTTACATTTTCTTCACTTTCAACCCTAATCTTTCCCCCCAAACCCTCAACAATTCCTTTACATATTGCCAAACCTAGTCCACTCCCGCTTCTTTTCCTGCTTGTTGAAGTATCAATTTGATAGAATTTTTTAAAAATTTCACTCTGTTTATCTGCAGATATTCCTTGACCGTTATCACTTACAAAAAATTCTACATGGTCATCTTGGTCCTTTGCCCCTATAGTGACGATTCCTGTTTTAGCGGAAACAAAATCAATTGCATTTTTAATCAAATTCGAAAAGACTTGGTTGATTCTATCTTTATCTGTTAAAATGTGGATATTTTCATCATAATCCATTTCCAAAATAATATTTTTTTCAAGTGCAATTGGTTTGAATTCTTTAAGTATTGATAAAAGTAAATCTGACACATTCGTATTTTCTTTATTAAAATCAAGCTTCCCTAAATCTAGTTTTTGAGTTGTAAGTATGTCCCCTATCAGCCTTTGCAGTTTTAGTGTCGAGATATAAATTTCATTTACTGCATCTATTTGTTTATCATTTAAATCTCCTAAAAAATTTTCTTTTTGAAGCATTTGAATATATCCTAAAATTGGAACTAGTGGAGTTTTTAATTCGTGGGACACCATTGAAGAAAATTCAATTTTCTTTCTATCCATATCTTTTAATTTTTCTACGTATTCGTTTTGAACTGTAATTGTTTTCTCAACTTTTTCTTCCATACTGGTGAAATCCTCATTTAATTGGAATATTTCTGAAACATTAGTTTTAATTTCATATCCTTTTGCTCTTTTGTTTGTTTTTGAAAATTCACTCATACTTTTTGCCAGTTTTTCTATTGGTTCTGTGATGATTTTTGAAATATGTACTGTTGCTAGTAACGTGCCTATTGCAACAAAAATAGAAAATATCAATAAAATCATCCCTGTTGATTCATCAGCTGATGTTAGAAAATTTACCACGCCCATGTAAAAAATGATAAAACTTGAAACCCCTGAAACAGAAAATAATGTATATTTAATTGAAAGCACTAGACTATTCCTCTATTTTACAAATCTGCAATTTCTACTAATTTTGAATGCAAAAGATCAATGTCTATTGGTTTTAGCAAGTATGCCGTTACTCCTCTTTTTACAAGATTTTCTAATTCATCTTGCGTAATTGTTGATGCCGTAAAGACAATTATTTTGTGATCTTTTAGCGTGTTACTATCTTCCAAATTTTTAATTACTGAGTAACCATCAAACTCTGGCATTGCTAAATCTAATAATATTACGTCATAGATGTTCTCTTTAATTTGGCTTAACCCCTCATTTCCGTCATTTGCTATGGTGCATTGATGTCCTTTTAATTCTAAAAATGTAGTTAACATTTTTGTGATTTGTTCATTATCATCAACTATCAAAATTTTCATTTTTTTTGATTCTTCTTTTTGTGTTTTTTTCATTTTATTTCTTTCCCTTTTCTAGTGATTTGAAGTTTTCTTGAAGATAACTTAGAATCATTTTTTCTTGTTCTATCTCTCTTAATCTATGTTCGTATGTAATTTCTGAGCCTAATATTGATTCCATATCTGTCTCATCAATATGATGAGATTTTTTCCACATTAAACTAAATAATGATCTTAATGTTGTTACAAATGCTTTGGAATCTGTCCAAACTGCAAGCATGTCTTTAACTTTATTATTACTGATAAAGAAAATTACTTTTTGAATCATTGTGGTTAAATTCTAAAACTAGCCACCTGTAATTTTACACTAAATTATTTTTGTTAGACTCAAACTAGTCTCCCTCTTTATATAGAAAATTTGAGTTAATTCCATTAGATATGGATTCAACATATTCTAAAGTAAAGACTGGCATTCCGGGATTAGATTCCGTTATTTCTGGTGGTTTGAAGAAAAACCGTTCAGTGACTATATCTGGACCTCCTGGTAGTGGTAAGACTACATTTGGGTTGCAATACCTGTACTCTGGGGCAAAGGACTTTGATGAACCTGGGGTCTATGTTACATTATCTCAAAATCTTGAAGAAGTAAAAAATGACTGTAAATCATTTGGATGGGACTTTGACAGTTTGATCTCAGAAGACAAAATCCTCATGATTGATGCAAGACCATTTAAAATTCATGACGAGTTAATCGGAAAAGATGATTCGTTGTATAGGGGAGAACAATTACCTTTTGAACATTTGACAAAATTAATCCTAAGCAGTGTAAAAAGAGTGGAGGCTAAAAGAGTGGTAATTGATTCAGTGACCATACTATCCATGCAGTATTCTGATAAATTTTTCATGAGACAGGGATTGCAAGGAATGGTTCAGGCATTAGAGAACTTTGGAGTAGCAAGTCTGATTCTTTCTGAACATTCTGAAAATGAAGAAATCCCATTAGAGTGGTTTGTTACTTCAGGTATTATTCAATTACATCATTCGAGAGTTGAGGATACAATGGAGAGGGCAATTCAGATTACAAAAATGCGTGGAATAAAACACAGTGAGCAAATTCATCCCATGGAGTTAGGTCCTGATGGACTTGTTCTGAGACATCCTAGACTGTCTCCTTGATTATTTCTTTTTTCTTAATTGTTGAGCAACCATTGGTAAAAATGCACCAACATCAGATACAATTCCCAACGCTTGCCATGTTCCTCTATCCATAAGTTTTGTTACTGTTGGTTGACTGATATCAACTACTATAACTTTGACATTTGCAGGAAGCATATTTCCAGTTGCAATAGAGTGCAGCATTGTTGAAATCATAATCACCATATCTACATCTTTTAGTACTTTCTTGTATTCCCTTTGGGCTTGGGTCACATCTGTGATTACATCTGGCAATGGTCCGTCATCTCTGATAGAGCCGGCTAAAACAAATGGTATTTTATTTTTCACACATTCATACATTATACCTTTAGTCAATTTCTTTGACTTTACCATATTTGCAATTGAACCTGCTTTGAATACTGCATTAATTGTATCCATATGATTTCTATGTCCATGATATGCCAATGTTGCATTATGTACATTCATCCCCAAGGAAGTGCCCAAAGTGGCATATTCTATATCGTGTACTGCCAATGCATTTCCTGCCAAGACCCCATCAATGTATCCGGATCTAATCAGTTCTGCCACTGAATCATCTGCACCTGTATGTACAATTGCAGGACCGCCTACAATTACAATTTTTCCTCCTTTTTTCTTTGTAAGGTAAATGTCCTCTGCGACTTGTTTTGCAATGTGTTGAGTTGGTCTTTCACTGGAGCTTGAACTTCCCATAAATTCAAAAACATTTGCACCTTCTCTTGGACGTTCTGGTGGTGTAATTTTGATTCCTTTTTCTCCAACTATTATCTGATCATCTTTTTTTACATCTCTTACTGGAACACAGAATGCCCTGCCACCTTTAACAACGATACATTTGTCCATCATCATGTTTTCTACTGGAATCCATTTTCCTTTATAAAAAACATGGGTGTGGTTATTTGTTGTACTGTAAAAATTATCTGGCATAACATTATTTTTTGGTGATTTTTTTAGCGTGATTAGTTGTTGGATTTTTGATACTGCTCCTAAACGATAAACAGTTTGTAAAATTTCATCTAGATGTTTTTGGTTTTTCCCTGTAACTTGCAATCTGGCAAATGATTGGTCTTTTTTCTTTTTTCCAATTTCAATTTCCTGTACTTGAAATTCTCCCTGCAAGTCCATTATTTTATCAAAGATCTTAGTCAAAATAGAGGAATCAATTAGGTGACCTCCAACTTCAATTTCTTGAGAAAATTTGCCCATTTCTTACTTGTAAATTATATCATAACTAAAGCTTATGTTTTTTTCTTGAGACTATACGGGTAAGATTACTTTACCCTCAAATTTTAAAATGTTGTCCTTTTGAAATGCTTTTTCCAATATCTCCTTTTGTTGTTTAGTTACTCCCTGAACTATTGTTTTAGAGGAACCTGTCTTATCTACAAGAGCAAGAATGTAGCCACTATTGTCAGTTAACACAAAACCTGCGGATTCATCTACAAATGCATACAGATTTTCTTCCCCTACTGGCTCCCACACATTAGATTTGGTATCTGTCAGTGCCAATGCCGGCATGGCTTTACCCTTTGTTAGTGTATTGAGGTATTCCCTTGCTGAGGCCACTCTTTTTTGACCTAATTTTAAAGCCTGAAAATACTGCATAATTCACACTAGTGTGATTGTTATAACAATTTTGCTTCTAAAGATTTGTATAGAATCCTGGCGATGAAAAAACATGCCTCTTACAAACAATGTAATTATCAAATTAAATGAAATCACCACAATGGTTGAGGATAAATCTAAACTTTCAGAATCTGATATTGAAGAAATCAAATTGATTTTCAAAAGTTTAGTAAAGCAAAATGAGCGATATGATCTTGATGAAATAGAATTTTGGTTTGAAAATGAAGGTAATTGGACCACTCGAGAGCCTCGAATTAGAATAGTTAATCTTGCAAATTATGTTCAAGACAAATACCAACAAACAGCTCATCTCAGAATAATATCTGATGATGATTGTGGTTGTTAAAATTAAGTTTCCAACTGTTCTAATAGTCTACTAACAATTTTGGCATTTTCCATTCTTTCATTAGATATTTCTTTGATACGAATTTTATTTTCATTACCATTAGATAACATTTGAAAGTATTCTTCATCTAGATCCTTGTTTGCCTGTAGTCTTTTAATCACTTCAAACAATATTCCTATCACTTGTTTCTGTGCTTCAATTAATTCATCTTTTTCAGTGTCTGACATTATGTCTCCTCCATGATATTTCTAAATAATTCTTTTAATTTAGGTTGGATAATTTCATTTTTTGCAGATTCAAAAAAAGATTCCAATTTTTCTTTAGAGTATCCTTCAGTTTCATATGTTTTTGCCTGTAGAGCCATCTCTAATCTATCGAGTTGATGAACTATTTTGGATTCTTGAGAATTATTCTCTTGATATTCTTTCCAAATGCTCAAATATTTAGTTTTTATTGAATCCGGTAAATTTTCTAAAATTTTTAAAAATGCTTTATTTTCCAAATAATTCTTTTTCTCTGGTGATATTTGCCCCGGGGTATAATCCCCTATTTCTGATTCTGCCAAATCATGTAGTAATATCATTTTGATTATTTTTTCAGAATTATAATTTTCTAAATCCGATATAATCATACCCATAATTGCCATAGAGTATGAATGGTCTGCAACAGACTCGGGATTGGGAATAGATAACTTATCCATCCATCCCTTTCTTTGAATTTTTTTGAGGTTAACTGCAGTTTTAAAAAAATCTAATATCATAATGTACACTGTATCTTGAATTATCTCCTAATGAATTTTCATATTATTTGATTACGAATAATATAATAGCAATATCTGAAATAGAAAACTATGAAAATTTACATTAAAACTGGAGATGACGGAAATACAGGTTTGCAAGGAAATTATAGGATCGGGAAATCTCATCCAAGAATTGTTTCATACGGCACAGTTGATGAGGCAAATGCCGCTCTAGGTATAGTTTTGGCAAATACGTTAGATGACGATGTAAGAATAATTTTAACTGAAATTCAAAATGATTTATTTTTGGTTGGAGCTGATCTTTCAAATCCCAATCTAAACGATCTTAAAAATCGAGTATCATTAGCAATGATTGAAAAATTAGAACAACATATTGACGAGTTTGAATTAGAATTGCCTCAATTAACAAATTTTATACTGCCTGGAGGAGATCCTTCTGCTGCACAATTACATTATGTGCGAACTGTTGTGAGAAGAGCAGAATCTCAAACTGTTTTGTTAAGTGAAAAAGACGAAATTAACGCTAATTGTATAAAATATCTTAATAGATTATCTGATTTGTTTTTTGTAATGGGTCGTTTATTAAATAAAAGAAAAAACATTGATGATATTCCTTGGAAGATCTGAAAAGACAAACTTTAATTCCTCAACATAATCAATTTTTTCTAAGTGCCGAGGTAGCTCAGCCTGGAAGAGCACTCGGCTGAAGACCGGGCTGTCGCTTGTTCAAATCATGCCCTCGGCACTCTTTTACATTGTAAGGATCACAATCCGATTTTATGGGTCTATAGAACTATGTTGTAAAAATAATTCTCCACCTAAAATCATTATTTTGTAAGAATTACATTTCAGTACAATGTGGTTAATTTAAAAAATATTTTGCTTTATTTCCGTAATTTTTTAAAATTACAAAATCATTAAGTAGATATTCATCTTACTCTATTTGGTTTTCATTTTATTCCCTTTTCTTTAAAAATAAAGAAAAGGTGGAAAACCTTTTGATGTTATATCTGATTTATGCGTCTACTAAATTGTAGAAACTTTTTCCAGAGGCGGATTTTTCAGAGACACATTTGACTGGGCCTAGCGGAATTTGATTTTTGTTAACATCTTCTCGTAATTTTTGATTTTTGAATCTGTTAACTATCGCTACACGAGTAGTGTGGAATCTATTGATTTGATTTCCGTCCACTTCAAACATCTCTTTAGTTGTAATCTTCACGCCTTGTGTGACCTCTTCACCCTGTGTATAATTGGAATCTTCTACAAATGTAATTGTAAATGATTGTTCTCCAATTTTTGCTAACGATGCACTGTTTCCTATTATTTGGTAATCTGCTAATGTTGCTATTCTTCTTCACCTCCCAATAGGAATTATCTGGGATTAATTGATGATAAAGTGAATCATATGTTAATTGTTGACTCAGATGGCCTATTTGATCGACATAATCTAAACCACATGATTCAAAATTAATTCTGCATAATCTTTAAAAGCCACCCCAACTCATGATTTTCGATATTCGTGGCTGTAAAAAAAGAAAAAAAGAAAACGATAAAAAAAATACCTGCAAAGAAAACTACATCTAAAGCAAAATCTACTAAAGATACTACAAAATCAAAGATCAAAAAGTATGATGATGCATCATCAAGTGATGGGGGTTTAGTAATAGTTGATGATGATATTGTAATTGATCAAGAAAAAGTCAACGAAGAACGTCGAGCCTATCTTGAAGAATCTCGTTCACAAGAAGCATCAGACTAGGGGGAATCTTTATCATATTCGGTAGCATACAGTGTACATGCGTGCACTATGTTTGATTACTGTTAAACCTGGTAAGGTTGATTTTGTTGTTGAAATTTTAAAGAAAAAACGTAAAGTTGTAAAACAGATCATGGTGGTGGCAGGAAGGGCAGATATCAGTGCTCTATTGCAAGGCAATATTGACGAAATTAACAATATGGTAATTGATTTTAAAAAGATCAAAGATATTGTGACAACTGAAACCTTGATTGAAGTGGAGGTCAACATGGGATGGTAAGGGCCATAATTTTGGTTAAATCACCTAAAAAACTAATTGCTGCTAGATTAAAGAAAGTCACCTCTGTTGTGGATTCATTTCCAACTAGTGGTCAATTTGACGCTGTTGCAATAATTGAGGTAAAAGAACTAGTTCAGATAAAAGATGTCGCAAATCAAATTCAGAAAATTGGTGGGGTAGACAGAACTGAAACCATGGTTGAAGTGCAATAAAAAGGCAATCCCCCC
>JABMOR010000077.1 GCA_013203245.1 Candidatus Nitrosopumilus sp. | reverse complement strand
AAGCTAGAAAATATCAGTGAACGATTAACTGAAAAAGGCATGCCACATCATTTGGCAGCAAGTAAAAGACCAAACGCAAGATTAGAGATTTTAGAAAATTCTGGAAAATTAGGCATCCCAATGACTACAGGTATTCTTGTAGGTATTGGGGAAACTATTGAGGAGATAATCGATTCGTTGTTTGCAATAAAACAACTTGATGATAAACATGGGAATATTCAAGAAGTGATTTTACAAAACTTTCAACCAAAACCAGATACACGAATGAAAGATGAACCATCAGCTGATGAAAAATATTTCAAACTAGTTGTTGCATTATCAAGAATTATCATGCCACAAATGAACATACAGATTCCACCAAATCTATCTCCAAAATCATATCAGGGTTTCTTATCAGTCGGGATAAATGATTGGGGAGGAATATCACCACTTACACCAGATTTTGTAAATCCAGAATTCTCCTGGCCTAAAATAGACAAAGTAGAAGAGAATTCAAAGAAAGCAGGTTTTGATTTAAAATGTAGATTCCCAATATACCCAGAATACTTTTCTTTTATTAGTAAAGAGTTAAGAGATAAGATGTCAATCATTGAAAATGAGGAAGGATTCGTAAAAGAGGAGTATTGGAGATGATTGCAAACATAGATTCACTTTTCAAAAATGCCGATCCGGTAATAGCAAGAATTCTAAACAATGCATTATCGGAAAAGGAAATTTCCGCAGATGACGGATTAGAATTATTCAAGGCTCAAGGAGTTGACTTTCATTTAGTAGGTCTAGTTGCAGATGAATTACGAAAGAGAAGAGTTGGAGACATAGTATCTTATGTTGTTAATAGAAATATCAATTTTACAAATGTATGTATCAAACAATGTGGTTTTTGTGCGTTTAGTAGAGATTTCAGAGAAGAGGAAGGATATTTTCTTCCAAATGAAGAAATTGTACGCAGAGCAAAAGAAGCACATCAGTTAGGAGCAACAGAAGTTTGCATCCAGGCCGGACTTCCGCCAGACATGAAAGGGGATTTGTATGAAAGCATTTGTAGAGACATAAAAAAAGAAATTCCAGATATCCACATTCATGGATTTTCCCCTGAAGAAATACTATACGGAGCAACACGCTCGAACATATCAATTGAAGAATTTTTGAAGAGAATGAAAGAAGCAGGAGTGAATACACTTCCAGGTACATCTGCTGAAATTCTAGATCAAAAATTAAGAGATAAAATTTCTCCAGGAAGAATTAGTGTCAAAGATTGGGAGAAGGTTATCAAAAGCGCCCACAAATTAGGAATCAATACAACATCAACTATGATGTTTGGCCATGTAGAAACACTGGAAGATAGGGTAAAACACATTGTAAAATTAAGAGATATTCAAAAAGAGACAGGAGGATTTACTGAATTTGTACCCCTAAATTTCATCCATACTGAAGCACCAATGTACAAACATCAATTACATGAAGGCATCAGACAAGGAGGTAGCGGGAATGATGTTTTACTTACTCACGCAGTGGCAAGAATAATGTTGAATAATTCAATTAATAATTTACAAATGTCATGGGTAAAAGAAGGACAAAAAATGTCACAGTTATTGCTAATGTGGGGAGCAAATGATTTTGGTGGAACTCTAATCAATGAAAGTATTTCAACATCTGCAGGATCAGAATATGGTCAATTACTAAAACCTAAAGAAATTAGAAGAATGGTAAAAGAGATTGGAAGAATTCCAGCTGAAAGAAATACACACTATGAAATTCTAAAAAAGTTTGAGGGAGAAGTGGAAGTAGAAGACAAACTTGATAGTGTTACAGATTCACAATTTGGATCATATGTAGAATTAATTAAAATAAATAAATTCAATTACAAAAATCCCAGGAAACAATAATTTGTCAGCCTTAGAAAAGGCATTACGTTATTCAAAAAAAATAGGAATTGATGAATGTGATGCAATTGCAGTCAAAAAGAAAATCACAACTGTCAGAATTACAGATTCAGAAATTGTAGAAATTAAACAAAACTTTGATGAGAGTTTTGGAGTTAGATTAATTCATAATAAAAAAATTGCATCTATGCAGACAACAAATGAGGAAGAAATAGAGCAAACAATAGACAATTCTTTTAGAACATTATCGAATTTAAAATCAAGAGAGTTTTGGGGAGGATTACCATACAAAGCTAATAATGAAAAATTAAACGGAACATTCGATGAAAAACTGGATCAGATTTCAGGCTCTAAATGTATGGATATCGCACAGAGTATGATTAATTCATCAATTAATGATAAAGTAAGTACGATTACAGGATCACTCAACATCATATCAGAAAATTTTGAGTTGCTGAATTCAAACGGACTTGAATTTAAAGAAAAAGCCACATACATTTCAGGAATTATAAATACAGAATCAGAACTTGGAGAAACGCCAGTATCAGGAATAGGTTATTCCTGTGGAAGAACATTGTCAAATTTTTCTTCAGAACAAATAGGAAATGATGCAAAAGTTATGTGTATAGAATCTATAAATCCACAAAAAATTGATTCAGATTCATACTCTATAATTTTTGAGCCTTACTCAGTTGGAGAGTTATTAGCATTTGTAGTTGCCGCTAATTTTAATTTTAAAACATTTTCAGAACAGAAAAGTTGTTTTTCAAATGACTTTGAAAAAAAAATAGCAATAGAGCAACTCAATTTAGTTGACGATCCGCACATTCCAGAAGGAGTTGGAACAAAATCAGTAGATGACGAAGGAGTAAAAACTGAGAAAAGAAATTTGATTGAGAAAGGCATTTTCAAAAATACTTTTTCAAATCTCTTTGACGGCTACAAAGAAGGGAGTCAATCAACTGGAAACGCATCACGTCCGGGCTCCCCAATGGGAAGAAGTTCAGAGCCAATTCCAAATTCATCCCCACACAATCTCAAAATAATTTCCGGAGATCATTCCCAAGAAGAGATGATCAAAGAAACAAAACATGGATTACTAGTAGGAAGATTATGGTACACATATGCAGTAAATCCAATAAGAGGAGATTTTTCATGTACTGCTCGAAGTGGAATTAGGATTATTGAAAATGGGGAAATTATAGGTCCAGGAAAATCAGTGAGGATAGTTCACAATCTTCCAACAATGATGAAAAATATTTCAGCCATTGGAAACAATCAAAGAAATGTCATCCAGTGGGCATCTCTTCCATCAATCACGCCATCATTAAAGGTAGAAAACATTTCAGTAAACTCCATCTAAGCCTAAATCTAGGCATGAATTACTTGAAAAATGTAACTAATAGATAGACAACATAGCCTACAGCCAAACAAATACCCATTGCCCGACCAATCATTCCAGTTTTTAATGCAATGAGTAAAGACAAACTAAAGACAATCATAATCAGATAGTCAACATAAACATCAGCACCAACCATCACGCCGCCAAGGGCTGCACCAACTCCCATTATCATCAAAATATTATAAATATTACTTCCAATAATATTTCCAACACCAATATCAGTGTGGCCTTTTCTAATTGCAATAATAGATGTAATTAACTCTGGAAGAGAAGTGCCAATAGCAATTACCGTTAATCCAATTATCTGTTCAGACAATCCAAACTCTTTAGCCAAAATTACAGCATTATCAACTGTCAGTATTGCACCCACATACAAAAGGACTACACCTATTCCAATTAGCCCTGCAGATTTTAGATAAACATTATTTGCACCTTGTTTAATTTCATCTTTGATGTTATCTTTGTTTTCTGCTCTCTGTTTCATTGCATCTTTGTATGTATAATATCCAAACACTCCCAAACCAGATAGTAATAGAACTCCATCATATTGAGAAAGTTCACCGTCAAAAGATAATAAAACTAATAAAATAGAAACCCCCAACATTATTGGAATTTCTTTTCGTAGTACAGATTTACTTACTGCAAGAGGAACTAGCATTGCAGCAATGCCAATTACCATACCAACATTTGCAATATTACTTCCAACAATATTTCCAAGAATTATTGCACTGTGCTCTCCAGCTGCTGCAACACTTGCTGCAAGTTCAGGAGTTGAAGTGCCATATGCAACAATAGTCATTCCAATTACAAGATTACTGATACGAAATTTTCTTGCAATTGCAACCCCGCCACTAACCAGCCAGTTACCACCAAAGCACAGCATAGCTAAACCAACAATTGTCAATATCACATTTATTGTAATTTCCACAAATTGATTTTGGCAGACGATTGTTTAAATCAGATGATACACTATAATTTCACAAATCAAACAATTCAAGCTAATTCCAAAAAAGGTAATTTAGGCACGATCAGGTGTAAAAAAACAAGCTGAGAAGATCAACAAACCTCAAGTTAAAGACTAATAAGGTAACATACCGTACCATACGGTATGATGCGAGCAAGACTGACATACGTACCACTAGAAGTAGCAGATCAATTCGAAGATTTTATCATACATAGAGAGGAGCAAGTTCTAGACGCAGTAAAAGCAAGAACACGTGATTACAGTACACTATCTCTATTGAAGTTGCTATACCAATTAAGAGGAAATCCAATGACATTCTCTAATTTGTATTCAAAATCAAAGATAAGAATGAAAAAATCATTTCTAAATTATCTACACCTGTGTGTAGATTATGAATTCATCAGCAAAGAAGCAGTGGGAGCAAATGTGATCTATACAATTACAGACAAGGGACGAATCATGTTGAATCTCTTTATGCAAAAGAACAATTACGTAGCTTAATTCCATATTTTTTTATTTTCATATACAACCCACATAGTGACAAAAGTAATTAATCAGAACAAATCGACGTAAGCAATGCAAGAAGGATTTCCAGAAGCTGAAGTTTTTGAAATAAAAAAAGTAGAATTAAAAAGTCCAGTAATTTTCGCAGGATTTGTCGGAGCAGGCTTAGTTGGCCCTCTTGCAATCAATCACATCATTACAGAACTAAACATGGTGGAAATTGCAGTGATGAGATCAAAATATTTGCCACCATCAACTGTATTCATGAAAGGTAGATTGCGTCACCCATTTCGATTTTATGCAAACAAGGAAGGAACAATTTGTGCAATAATTTGCGAGATAACATTGAGAATGGAAGGATTATACTCACTAGTAGCATCGATTTTAGATTGGGCAGCACAGAAAGGGTCTAAAGAAATCGTAATTTTAGACGGAGTCGCAAGTGCAGAGCATGATGACAAAGCATATTGTGCAGCAGAAGAAGATCTTGTAAGAACAATGGCAGACAAAGATATCAGTATGATTCCTCAAGGATTCATCACAGGAATTCCAGGAGGCATACTAAATGAGTGCCTGGTTAGAGAGATTCAAGGATTGACCTTACTGGTAAAAGCAAACAAGGAAGCACCAGACTCGGCAGCGGCTGCAACTCTAATTGAAGCGCTAAATCGATTTTACGATATGAAAATAGACGTAACAGAACTTCGAAAAGAAAAAGACAGAATTAATTCAGAGTTCAGCGAATTATCTCAAAAATATGCAAAACATAGAGAAGAGATATCTGGCATGTACATGTGATCGAAACAACAGGCAAATTCTTTTATTCAAAGCAAAAGTGCAACAAACTATGGCTCTAACCTACAAAAAAGCAGGAGTAGATATTTCTAAAATTAAACAGAGTCAAAAAGCAATTGGTAAATTAATTTCATCAACTCACAGTCTTCAGAAAAAAGCAAAGATGACACACGGGTTTGGCCATTATGCAGGAATTGTAGAAATTCCAGGTGGGAAATTATTAGCAACACACACTGATGGTGTTGGAACCAAAGTTGTAATTGCAAATATGATGAAAAAATACAACACCATAGGAATTGATTGTGTTGCAATGAATGTTAATGATATAATTTGTATTGGTGCGACACCAATTTCATTTGTAGACTATATTGCTGCAAATAAAAACGATGTGGCAATATTTAAAAAAATTGTTGAAGGGTTGGTAACAGGTGCTAAAAAATCGGCAATGCCAATTGTAGGAGGAGAAACTGCAATAATGCCAGATGTGATTGAGGGGGACGGATTTGCATTTGATTTGGCAGGAATGGTTGTAGGTTTGTTAGAGAAAAAAGAGATGATACTTGGAAATAAAATCAAAACAGGCGATGTAATTATTGGGGTGAATAGTTCAGGAATTCATTCAAACGGATATTCACTTGCAAGAAAAGCACTATTAACAAAATATTCTGTAAAAGACAAAGTCAAAGGTGTAGGAGTGATAGGGGATGCATTACTAAAACCAACTGAAATCTATACAAAACCAGTT
>JABMOR010000141.1 GCA_013203245.1 Candidatus Nitrosopumilus sp. | reverse complement strand
GCCCGTCACTCCGTCAACAGTGGTGACGGAAAAGCCGTTGGCATTGGTAAAGGCGATGTTGCCGGTGGAGGTATAGATCGCCAGGGTATCGACGGCGGTGGAAACGTCCGCGAAGTTGACGGCGCCACCCGCTGTCATGGCCAGATTGGTCTCAATGATGCCGCCCGCCGTGCCGGTGATGGTGGAGCCCGATATAAGATGCAGGGTCGTGGTATTGGCGGGCGTGATATCCGCCGATACCGTGATAGCACCCGCCGTGCCGGAACCGATGACCAGAGCACTGGCGGTAACGTTGCTCACCTCGGCCGCGCTGATGTCCATGGCACCGCCGGTGCCGCCAAGATCAATAGTGCCGCCATTGGTCACCTGCAGCGTGGTCTTGGCCGTGCCTGAGTTGAGGCTGCCCGCCAGATCAATGTCGGCAGCAATGATGGTGAGCGCACTGTTGGTGGTGGATAACGTAGTGCCACCGCTCTGGGTGTAGGTACCGGTGCCGTTATTGTCGTTATCGGCGTTCAGGGTCGTGGCACCGGTCAGGGTCAAATCACCCAACGTCAGGCCAGCTGCCGCAGAAAACGTTACCGCGCCCAGCGCTTGCAACCCGCCCGTGGGTGCCGTCAGCGTCAACCCACCTGCAGTGGTCAGGGTCACGCCATCGGCGAAGATGATCTTGTCGAGCTGGCTGTCGCCGGTACTGTCCACGTCGGCCTGCAGGACCAGATTACCCACATCGGTGGTGACGTCCACGTTCACGGTGATCGTATCGTCGGCATTCACCGTCAGTGCATTGAAGGTGGAGGCCGCCGTGGCGAAGGTCATATCCCCGTCATTCTTCGTCGCGTTGAGCGTCACCGTGCCGGAAATATTGTTGGAGTTGGCGGCGCTAATGCCGTTGACCGTGATCAGCGCCGTATTGGTATCACCGAGGGTAAGCCCTGTCGCCGTGATCTGCTGAAGCTCGGCACCGGACAGGGTGAAGTTGCCCGCCGTGGCGCCGAGACCGATGGTGCCGCCGTCGGTGACCTTGAGCGTGGTCGAGGCGGTGCCCGAGCTCAGCGTACCGGTGCCGGTGATGGTAATGTCATCGGCCGAAACCGTGATGGCGCCATTGTTGCTGGCGAGGCTGATGGCGTCATTGATGGTGAACATCCCCACCGTGTTCAGCGTCAGCGCCGTAGCGCTCGCTCGCGTGATGGACGCCGTCGCCGTCATGGCGCCCGATGCGGTGGTGCCGATAACGATGGTGTCGGTGGTGACGCTGTCGAGGTCGGCGTCGGTGAGCTCGAACACATTGGCGGTGGCGCCGTCCGTGCCAAGATTGATGGTGTCCACATCAATGGCAGTTTCGGGCGCCAGCGTCACCGTCTGGTTGGTCCCTGCGCTGGCCGTCAGGGTACCGCCGATATTGATGTCATCGGCTGTGATGATGATGTCGCCAGCGGAGGTTTCCACATCGGCGCTGGCATTAACGGTGACGGTGGCTTCATTGGCGAGAGTGGTCAGCGTGATGTTGCCGGTGGCCGCGAGATCATCGGCCTTGCCTACATCGTAAACGATGATATTGCCGGTGGTGGCGGTCAGGTTGACCGCACCGTTGTCTGTATCGATACCGCTGACGACGACGCCACCGTTCCACTGCGTGGCCCAGTGCACCTGAATGAGGTCCGTATTGGTATACGTAATGTCGCCGGTGGAGGTATAGATGGCGATGACCCCAGTGTTCGTATCGGCGTGGGTGACCGTCACCGCGCCAGCGGCCACAATCCCCAACCTTGCCGTCGGGATTATTATGCCGCCGCCGGACCCCGCCGTGGCGGTGAGGGTGCTGCCCGTAATCAGCCGGTTGCTGACCGTGCCCGCCAGTGTGGCGGTGGAACTGACCGTGATGGCGCCGGCGTTCGCATCACCGATGATGACGTATTGCCCCCGGAGGAACCCCAGTTCCGTCGCCGAAAGCTCAAGGGTATTGGCGGTGTTGTTGGTATCGACGTTGCCAAAGTTGATGGCGGTTCCCGCCGTGGTGCTTTTAACGGTCAGGGTATGGTTCTTGTCGATCTTGGGTTGCACCACGGCGTTGATGTCCATTTTATCGGAAATCAATATGATGCCGTAATTGCCGCCGCTGGCCCAGGTGTTGAGGCCGCCATTGATGGTCAGGAGGGCCTCGGCGGCGGCGGTTTGCAAGGTGATGCTGCGCGCCGAACCCAGGGCATGGTCAATGGTGAGGTTCCCCGTGGTGGCGGTCAGCGTGCCAACCCATATGTACGAGGACGTCAAACCGTTAACGTCACCGAGGGTAAAGCCGTTGGATTCGGTTATGGTTGTGGTTGCCCCGCCGCCGCCCGCAACGGCGATCGTGGTGACGTCGAAGCTGGCGTGGTCCAATGTGACTGTAATGCCTTGTACCGCCAAGTTGGTCTCGACGATATAACCACTGGCCCCATCGGTGACATTTCCGCCGCTGTGCAGATGAAGCGTGTCAGTGCCGGTCGGTGCAATGGCGGCATTGATCGTGATCGCGCCCGCCGTGGCATCACCGATTTTCAAGACACCGGCAGTGACGTTGTTGATCTCGGCAGCGCTTAGGTTCATGCCGCCTGTGGCCGTGCCCAGATCAATGGTGCCGCCGTCCGAAACCAGAAGTGTGGTCGTCGCCGTACCGGAATTAATGGCACCGGAGGTATTGAGGTTGATGTCGTTGGCGGTGATGGTGATGGCGTTGTTGCCCGCAGACAGGGTGAAGGTATCGGCGATGGCAAAGTCGCCCACACCGTTGTTGTCGGTATCAACATCGATGATGGTGGCGCCCGCCGTGGTCAGGCTGTTGTTGAGCGTCAACCCACCCACGGCGTTCAAGGTCAATGCCCCCGCGCCCGTGATGGTGGTGCCCGCGCGCGACGCCAGCGTTAGTGAGCCCGCAGACGTGATGGTCAGCCCGGCGGTGAACGTGATGTCGTCATTGGTGGTGGCGGTCGCGTCCGCGTCACCGTCAAGTGCCAGATTCCCCACATTGGTAGTGATGTTCTGAGTGACGGCGATGCGATCATCGGTATTGAGGGTCAGCGTTCCAGCACTGATGCCGACGACCCCATCCACCGTGCCGATGGTGGTGGATGTGTTATCGGTAAAGGTCACGGTCTGACCAGCCGCCGAGACCGCCAGCGTGGTGATCTGAGTGGTCGTATCGGTGAAGTTAATGGTGCCGGCGGCGGTCAAGGCCAGATTGGTGACCGTAATACCCCCCGTCGCGTCGGCGCCGGTGATGGTGGAATTGGATTTAATGTGCAGGTTGGTGATATTGGCCGGCGAAATATCGGCGGTGATGGTCGCCGCACCCGACGTGGTTGAGCCGACAATCAGCGTCGTGGCCGTAATCCGGTCAAGCTCCGTATCAGTAAGTTCAATGGAATTTGCCGAGCCCGGATTGGTGCCCAAGACAACCGTATCGCCCGCATCCTGCGGCTCAATCGTAACGGTCGCACCCGTGGCCGTGATGGTGTTCGAGACGGAAATGTCCTCACCCCGGAGCGTCAGATCAGTCCCGCCCGTATTGACCGTGGCGGTCAGGTTGATGGTGCCACCCGTTTCAATGATGATCGAATTGGACGTGCCCGCGTACGAAATCGCCGTGCCTGTTAAAAAGTTTCCGGTCTGGGTTGCACCGCCAATGGTAAGGTTGCCGCCATCGGCGCTAATTCCATCCAGGACAGACTCGTAAATATCAAAGACGTTGGTGAGGATATCGCCACTGCCAGCTACAACTTTGATTCCCTCAGCAGGATTGGAAGCTGCGATGGTGATGTTACCACCGTTGCTGTCGACGAGAGCGCCTGCAACCCCGAAAAAATTAGCCCCTGTAAGGGTTATGGCTGTGCCATTTGTTGTGAGGTCAGCTGCCGTTGTCCTGAGGTTGATATTCCCGGTTTCATTGCCGTCGCTATCGGCGACCAGAGTCAGGGTTCCCGTTCCCCCATTCGCCGCCATGTTGATGGGATTGTCGACCAGGAGGTTCTGATGGGCCGTCAGGGTCAGGTTGAAGGCCGTGTTTGGCGCATCGATGTTACCCGAAACGGTGATTTTGCCGTTTTCGGCCCCGGCTGCACCCGTGGTGATGGTAACGTTTGCCGTGGCGAGCGCGGTCTCGATGGTGGCGGTCCTGATGATCGAACTGAGGGCGTTGGAGACGAAGTTGGGGTCGCCGGTGGTGCCCGCCTCGGTCCCGGCATCATTGATTAAGATGTTATATGGGTCGAGCAAGAGGGTGCCCGCCTCGCCCAACACGGCCCTCAAGTCCACTAACCCCTGAAAATCCAGAATTTCCTTGCCGGAAACTTCCGCGAAACCGCCGTCGCCGCCGCTCGCCCCGCCGGTGGCGGTAATCCCGCCGTAGAACTTGGTCACATCGTCGGCCCAGACGATGACCCGGCCGCCGTCGCCTTCGCTGATCGCATCGGCGTCAATGGTGACCGTGCTGGCCACAACGGTGGCGGTGGCATTGGGTTCGGGGCCCAGGCCCTGATAATTGCCGCCGACCAGCACCTCACCGCCGCCCGCGTCCCCCGAGGCGTCAATGGCGGCGCCGTCGAACAGACCCACCTTGTCGCCCAGCACCTTCACCGTGCCGCCGGTCTCGCCACTGTCCAGCCCGGAGGCGTCGAGGGTTCCGGCGACCTGAACAATGCCTTCATCGCCGCCCATGAGGATGATCTCGCCGTTTACTTGCGCCACCGATTGGGCCTGAATGATGCCGTCCATGTTGATGACGTTGTCGATCACCCCTTGCGCCGCCTTGGCAGTCAGCAGCACCGTGCCGCCATCGGCCTTGATGGTGCCGGAGTTCGTGACAAGGGCTTGCAAGGGATTTTGCTCCGGGTCGGTGATCGCTTGCGCCACTTCCGAACCGACGGCCAGGGAGACCAGACCGTCGCCATACATATCAATGGAAAATTCATTCCCCGCCGCCAGAGAGACCTTGCCCATTGTCGCCTGAATAACGCCGGAATTCACCACGCCGGGTGCGACCAGGGCGACCAACCCGCCCTCAGCAGCCGTAATCAGGCCTTTGTTGATGACGGTGGAGTTGGGGTTTTTCAGAATGTCGAAATTATAATCGCCAGCCATGAATTTCTGGTCGGCGATATCAATGGTGCTGGCGAGGATGCTTTGCACGTCAATGATGGCATCCCCGCCAAAGAGGATTCCGTTGGGGTTGATAATCCCGATCCCGCCATTGGCGGTCAACATACCGTTGATGTTGGAAATCGCCGCCCCGATGACCCGATTGAGGACAAAGGAAGATGAAGTAGGCTGGAGAAAATTGACGAACTCACCTGCATCAATGGAAAAACTGTCCCAGTTGATGATGAGGTCTTCTGTGTGCTGGTGGATGGTGAGGGTGTCGGTTCCCTCATAGACAAGATGGGCATCGCCCTCGACGACGGTGCCGTCCTGGGGAATAGCCAGAACGGGCGTTGCAAGGCCCAGAACATAGGACGCGACCGTAATCCCTGCGATCCAGCGGCTGCGCCTGATCCGGTGCAACAGGGAGCCGGACCAAAGATGCGAGGGCACACCTATGCGGTAGGAAGGCCTGCGTGTGTTGAGAGGCGGCCCAAGTCTGCGTCTCATTATCAATTTCGTATAATTAACCACCCTTTTCATGCTCCCCCCCCTCCTACAGCCTGGCCGAGATGGCGAAGAAGAAGCGCGGAGTTTTTTTGTCGTCGTCATCGGCGACGCCGCGGGTCAGAGGCTTGGCAACTTCGGCATAACCTGACAGCCAGTCGCTGAAGTTAAAACGCGACCCCGCGCCGACAGAAGCCAGAGAATCGTGGTCGCCGGTGCCTTTTTCGTAGACCGCCCCGAAATCGTAGAACCCGTAAAGCTGGTATCCATCAAGAAAAAAGAAATCAGTGGAGCCGCCATATTGAAATTCCGCCTTGGCGGCAATTCCATGATCGCCGGTCAGCTCCGATGGGTTATAGCCTCTGCCGTAAACGCTGCCGCCGACGCCGTATTCCTCAGAGGACAACAACTCATCAAACGCATACTGGCCATTGACGGAGAGGAGCAGGTTGAGGTTCCCGTAAACATTCTGAAGCCGGGTATAGGTGCCTTCGATGAGGGTGTAATCGGTGCGGCCGCCGGTGCGGGAAAGGTCAGGCGAATCGTTGCCTGAGGCACCCAAAAACTCCAAGCCTTGTCTGATGTTGGCGTTGAAAAAGCTGATGCCCTTCAAGGCGTCAATATAGTTGGCGCTGGCACCGAACTGGAATGTGCGGATGTAATCTTTAGACAGTTGTTCTCCCTCCAGGAATACCTGGGCGTTCAAAGCCTCGAGCTTTCCCTGAAGCGAAAAATTAAGGGCGCGGGAACGAACAAAAGGGTGAGAGACAGCCAGCGTGTACTTGTTGCTTTGGCTCTTTACGTTCAGGGACTTCAGGGTAAAGCCGGGGGTTGAGCGCACCAGGGAAGCGGCCAGCTCCATAGTGGTGCCTTCCTCGCCGATGAATTCCTTATGTTTAGCCTGAAAGTATTTCAGCTCATCGCTCTCGCCGGGGATGGAATTGACAAACAGTAAGCTCGTTTGTTCATCCAGCCCGAGAATGGAATTTGCCGCCATCGAGACGCTGAACTGATTTGGGCCGACGAATTTGGTGCCCCGGTTGTCGAGGCTGGCGGAGCCTTCAAGGAGGCTGTGGTCAATGACAAGAACGAGCTCGGAAGCCCCGGAGGAATCTTTGGACGGGCGCAGAACCGAATTGGCCGTGATACCTGGAAGGTCGCGGGTCAGTAGCAGATAACGCTCCAGATCCTAAACATTCAGGGGACGGGATTTGGTAATTTTATCGCCGTAGGCCTTGATAAGCCCTCTGCCGTCCCGGCTTGTCCCCTCGATAATAACCTTGTCCACATAGCCTTCGATAACCTGAACTTGGACATGGCCACTGCTGATTTTCTGTGGCGGGATGATCGTTCGCGTCAGGATATACCCATCGTTGCGGTATTTGGTGGTGATGGCATTGGCGATATCATAAATGGTGAGCAGGCTGACTTCCTTGCCCAGATAGGATTCATATAAGGGGAGAAGTTCCTGCCGGCTGTAGACGCTCACCCCGTCGATCTGCACCGAGACCAGATCAAATTTAATTTCCCTAGCCTGTTCGGGGGGGATCGCCTCGCCGCCGGTATCCGGCACGATGGGGCCGATCTCCGGTTTGGGCAAAGAGGGTGGTGCCTCAAATTGCTTTTCGATCCGCCCAGGGTCAACGGATTCCGGTACTGTCTGCGCCAGAGGCCCCGATTGAGGCACAATTGTCGCGAACAGTAATATTAACAATCCGACCGATGTATGACGATTCCAAGACACTATCAATAATAACCATTCTAAAGTAAGACAAGTTCTTCATTCTCAAGCAATCAGAATTATGGAAAGGAAGTTACACACCCTCTCAAACCAAACTCTCCTTCAAATTATATAGAATTATGCCTTTTAATGAAAATTTTATCCAAATTTAATTATCTAAGACTTATGTCAAATACAGCATTTAAAGGCTTAATATTTGGTCAATGATTCACATCAATTTAATGTTTATCGCTATATATAGTAGTATGCTTGGATTTAGCGACTATATGTTGGTGCTCGACGGGCATTTTTCAGGCCCGCTAAACAGGCCTGACCGCCATGCTTGTGCCCCCCCCCTCATCGAACAATTTTTGTGAACGGGGAACAGAAGAGAGGTTATTTTTGAAAAAAACGCGATAACCTACACGTATGTAATGAAAATAGGTGAACGGAGATAAATGGAAGATGCCTGTTTTCAGACACTCCTCCACAACCGTAAGGGCGCAAAAAAGATTGAGATTGAACTCCCCTGCCCAAGCTCATGGGGAGAGTCTTTAAAAAGACTTTCAACTGCCTTTACTTTATATTTGCTTGAGAATTACTTGCGCCCATAGTCATTCCAACCCGTAAACGCCAAAGCCCGTTCACAAGGCAGCGCTCCCCCTGTTTTGAAGAGCAAGCGGACGGAGTGAGGATTATAGAGACGGAAACAAGCCGGTAAAATGGCGACCCCAACGGGATTCGAACCCGTGTTGCCGCCGTGAAAGGGCGGTGTCCTAGGCCTCTAGACGATGGGGTCGCGAGAGGCGCCGTTAAAGGCCGCTTTCATCTATCCTTCCCACGCCCTAAAATCAACCCATCTTTGCTTATCGGGGCCAATAGCCTTTAAAAAATCATCAGGAGATCCAGCATGGACACGGGAATTGCGGCAATTGTCGAGAAAATCCGCGCCCTGGAGGAGGAACTTGAAAAAACCATCGAGAAAAGCGGTGAACGTCTCGAATACACCATTGAAAAACGAAAAATCAGCTTCGAGAAGGAAATCCTCAAGCAGCACAGGCAGCTACGCAAGGGAATACTGCAGTTTCTAAAGGAATCCGGCGTTCTCCGCCTGCTTATCTCGCCCATCGTTTATGCCCTGATCATCCCCCTTGCCCTGGCTGATCTTTTCGCCACAATTTACCAATTCGTCTGCTTTCCGGTGTACAGGATCACACAAGTCAAACGCAGCCGCTATGTCATCCTGGACCGCCACAAGCTGGGCTATCTCAATCTGATCGAAAAGATCAACTGCCTTTACTG
>JABMOR010000076.1 GCA_013203245.1 Candidatus Nitrosopumilus sp. | reverse complement strand
TTGTAGAAAAGATTCACAAAACCAAGCAATTTTTACTCACAAGTGATTTAGTATGAAAATAGCACGATTGTTACGCTATAATAAGGAAACATATGGTTTTGTTAACGGAGATAAAGTATCCACTAAAGATGAAATTACTTACTTGACAGGAGTTCCAATTCCTCAAAATATCAAAGATTTTCTTTTTGATGGATGGTATGATGAAATTAAAAATAAAATTAATGATTTACCATATGAAGAAAATATTTCAAAATACAAATTATTATCACCAATTCCTAATCCTAACAAGATAATTTGTTTAGCATTCAATTATGTAGATCACGCTAAAGAACAAGGATTACAAGCACCAGAAGATCCAGCATTGGTAATAAAACCAAGAACTGCATTAAACAGTACAAATTCAGACATCGTATGTCCAGATTTTGTTACACAATTAGATTATGAAGTTGAATTAGCCCTGATTATTGGCAAAAATTGTAAAAATATTAGCGTGGATGATGCATTTGATGCAATATTTGGATATATGGTATTCAATGATGTTTCAGCAAGAGACATTCAATTCAAAGACAAACAATTCACTAGAGGAAAAAGTTTTGATTCTTTTGCACCTTGTGGACCATGGATTACAACAAAAGATGAAATTAAAGATCCTCAAAATCTCAAAATGACAACCAAAATCAATGGAGAATTGAGACAAAATTCTTCATCAAATAATATGTTCATTAAAATCCCAGAAATTGTTTCAAAAATTTCCAAAGTAATGACACTAGAAAAAGGAGATATCATCTCTACTGGAACACCCGCAGGAGTTATGTTGAACAAACCAAATGCAGTATTTTTAAAAGATGGAGATAAAGTAGAAATGGAAATAGAAAATTTGGGAATTTTAAATAATACAATAAAATTTGTTAAATCAGATTAAACTAAAGATTTCTTCATTAAATGAAATGAAATTTTAGATTCTAATGAATCAAAATTTGGTAATTTTTCTTTAGTCAAAATTTGGATTTTTTTATAGTTATTCGCCCAACCAAAATTTTGTAAAAATGAAAGAATTTCACATACAGATTCATCTGAATCAGAGAATAAAGTAACAATCAATGTTCTGTCAAAATGCTCAGACTCGGTTATTATTGCAATGGAATTTTTATTATCAATTGAAGAATTTACAATTCTATTTTGTTCATAAAACGATTCCAATGTTACATCATCAATAGGAAGCCACCTCCAAGATTTTACATAATGAGAGAGAAACTTAGAATCAATGGATTTTTCAAAAGTGACATTGTAATTGGAATTATTTCTTGGTTCAATAGAGTAAAAATTCCATGTTTGGAAAATTTCATAATTTAGAGACTGTGCCATTGAAACAGAAGCAGGATTTTCAGTATCAATCAACATGTATGAAAAAGATAGATTTTTTGCTAAACCTGTAATTTCAGCATGTTTTACTAGTTCAGAGGCTATATTTTGTCGACGAAAGGTAGATTCAATTCTGATTCCTTCAATCCAAACTTGATTGCCAGAGTAAAACGCATGACAAATTCCAACAGGTTCTGGTTTTTGACCTAAAAATAAATGACCTTCAGATATCCAAAAATTCCAAACTTGCTCTACATAGTCTCCCCACGAAAAAGTATTTTTACAAAATTTTAAAACTGAAATTTTATCTGAATCATTTGCCTCCCTAATTCTCAACTTTGTCATATACAAAAAATTATTAAGAATGGATAGATAAAAAACTTCAATGGGGAAAATTATTGCAGGTACAACATCAGATATTTCACCTGGAAAAATGATCAAAGTAACTATTGACGGTAGAGATATTCTAGTTGCAAATATTGACGGAGAGTATTGTGCTACTGACGATTCATGTACTCATTCAGGCTCTAGTCTGTCTGAAGGGAAATTAGAGGGGTGTACCATCACTTGTGGATGGCACGCAGCAGAATTTGATTGTAAAACTGGAAAATTAATTAAATTCCCAGCAAAAATTAGGGATTTAACATCATACAATGTTGTCGTAGAATCAGACAATGTCTTTGTAGAGATGTAACTATATACTTCTAATTTTAAGAAAAGGTGTAAAAATGGTTGACGACGCTCAAAATAAAGAATCTATGAAAGGAGCAATTGAAACATTAGAACAAATTACGTCTAGCAATTCAACTCCAAAAACAGTCAAGAAATCACTTACAGATTTAATTGTAGAACTAAAAAATCAGGAATATTCACTATCAGTTAGAGCAGCAAATTCCATTAGCCTATTAGATGACATTACACAAGATCCTAACATGCCCTCATACGTTAGAACTCAATTATGGCAAGCAGTTTCAAAATTATAAAGCATAAGACAATAAATTCTCATTAATTGTATAAAGCATATTGAGAATTGAAGATTATTTAGAAACTCTTCCTGAAAACTTGCTTAGCGGTGAAGATGTT
>JABMOR010000075.1 GCA_013203245.1 Candidatus Nitrosopumilus sp. | reverse complement strand
TTGCTACAATAACATACAACAGAGGAGTCATAACATTGATCGGAGATGAGATGTGGAGAGTTCAGCAAGTAGTTTCAAGAATTAGTGCAAAGATCGGTGAATCAGGATTAAACATATTGAATATGGATGCACAAGAGGAAACTTCAAGAATAATTATTGTCGTAGAAGATTCAGATAACAACATTACAAAAGCCATCAAGGCAATTCATCAAGAAATATCAAAGATTAATTTTATTTAATGAAAGAGAGGCGTTACGGGATTGCTCCTGTAAACGCCTTCGTGGGTTTATTCTTGGACCATTATCTAGATTTAGTCCGGCGTTACCCAAAACACGCGATACATTATGTTAGAATTTCTAGTATTTAGACCTGATCTATATAGATCTGTTCACATACGCTCAGCTGCGTACCAAAGAACAATTCCAATACCCAAGATGGCATACCACTTGAAATTCTTCTTATTCAGGAAAATATTAGATGGGCCGGAATTCTCATCTTTGTAGGTAGTCAGACGAATTTTTCTCATTTCAAATGCCTGACCAAGCAAGCCTATTACAAGACATGCAATTCCTGCAAAACCCAAAATCCACTCCATGCTAGAAATTATAATTAATCAGATATGTAGTTTCAGATATTGTCAAAATCTGCAAATAAAGATAATTCTTTAAATTAGCATAGATTTTTTGCTCTCCTATGAAAGAAATTGGTAAAATATGGATGAATGGAAAACTAGTACCATTCAAAGACGCCAAAGTTCACGTATTAACTCACGCATTACATTATTCAACATCAATTTTTGAGGGAATTAGATGCTATAATACTCCAAGCGGATCGGCAATTTTTAGATTACCAGAACACGTCGATAGATTGTTCAAATCTGCAAAACTGTATTCAATGAAAATGCAATTCTCTAAAAAAATAATTTCAGATGCAATTATAAAAACTGTAAAAGTGGGAGGACTCAAAGAATCATACATTAGACCATTAGCGTATTATGGATATGGAACAATGGGACTAACCCCTATAACTAACAAAGTAGATGTTTCAATTTCTTGTTGGGAATGGAAAATGGGGGAATCAAAAGCAGGTAAATTTTCTGGAGCAAAATGTAAAGTATCTAGTTGGACTAAAATTGATTCAAGATCTCAACCAATGCAAGCAAAAGCTGCATCAAATTATGCAAATGCTGCTCTTGCAAGAATGGAAGCATTAGAAAATGGATATGATGAAGCAATCATGTTAAATTATCAGGGTAAAGTTGCAGAAGGCAGCGCTGAGAATATTTTCATTATTAAAGATGATATCATTCAAACTCCCCCACTTTCAGCAGGAGGATTAGAAGGAATTACTAGAGATAGCATTATACGAATTATTGAAAAGAATGGTGGTTTTGTAATTGAGCAGGATCTAGAACGAGATGATCTTTACAATGCAGATGAAATTTTCATGACAGGAACTGCAGCTGAAGTAAAGTCAGTAACTCAGATAGACAAAGTAAAGATTGGAAACGGAAAGATGGGCAATATCACTAAGGCACTACAAAAATCATTTACTGATGTAGTCATGGGTAAAGATGAAAGATTTTTGCCTTGGTTGACATTTATCTAAATTCCATGAAGTTTTTTACCAGCAATGTAGATTAGAGATTATGGATTCATGCGCTTCTGGTGAAACACATGAAATCTGCTGGTTTTGCAGAAAAGGTCGCCATAATGATTGTATGAAAGAAATTCCTACACAAGGGAAATCAGATGGTCCGCATGATTGCACATTTGATACAAAACTTATTCCATGCAAATGCCAGCACTGAATAATTAGTATCAAATAGAGCAATGTTTGAAAAATTCTATGTATTACAATGAAGAGTTTTGGAATAAATATTCAGATGAGAATGAATCACGATATAATGAAGAATTTGCAAAGTTTGTTAAAGATTTAGCCACTTCCTTGCGCTGTACAAGTGTATTAGAGATTGGTTGCGGGACAGGGATTGATTTAAGACTATTTCCAGATACGTTTCAAATTCACGGTATAGATCTAAATGACCATGCATTAGAAATAGCAAAAGAAAAACTTGGAGTTGTAGATTTTAAAAAAGGCAGTATTACTGAATTGCCATTTGAAAATGCTTCAGTTGATTTTGTATTTACTCATGGATTGATGAATTATTTGGATGATGAGACATTAGAAAAAGGAATTGCAGAAATGTTTAGAGTTTCTGGAAAATACATAATGAATTGTGAAAAATTTGAAGAGGCAGAAAGACAAATTGATGAGAATCAAAAATTTCGAAACATGCAGAATAGATGGATGAACTATAATGTAAGATTTGTAAGTAATGTAGACATGCATGAAGATATTGAACCAGATAAACCCAGATTTACTTTATTAAAAAAATTATAGATTTGATTTTGAATTTAGTTTTTAACAGATAATGAAGATATCATTTTAGGTAAATGTATTGTAAAGGTCGTAGGATTGTTCTTCACACTGATTTCTCCATGATGTTGTTCTATGATATTTTTACAACTTGCCAAACCTAATCCAGTACCTTTTTGTTTTGTTGTAAACAAAGGCTCAAATATTTTCTTTATATCAACATCAGGAATTCCATTCCCTGAATCAATGAATTGCATTTCTACAAAATTATCTTTCTCAGATATTTTAATTTCAATTTTTCCTCCTTGATGCATTTCCTGAATGGAATTAACAATTAGATTGATAAATACAGCATCAAGTTTTACTATATCACAATTAATCTTAATGTCATTTTTATCAATACTGACTTCAATGTCAGATGGGACATTTATTTTGCTCAAAGAACTTTCAATAACTTCCACTAATGAAACATTTGTCAAATTCAATGGTGAAATTCTAACATATCCTAAAACATCATCAACTTGATGGGATATTCTATCAATGCTTTTTTCTATCAAATCAATGCGTTTAGTGATAGTAGAATCAGATATTTTTGAATCAGATGGGGATTGTTTTATCAATTCTAAAGACATTTTCATTACAGATAGAGGGTTTCTCAAGTCATGTGCAAGTCGTCCTGATAATTCACCAATGGCAGATAATCGTTCAGACTTTAGTATTTGTCGGGTTTTTTCTTCAACAAGATTTTCAAGATTGTCTCGTTGCACAACTAGTTCACTAGTTCTCATTTTAACTAGACGTGAGAGGTTCTTGTTGATAGTTATCACAACTACAGCAAGGACACCCAATATTGTTACAATGCCAAAGAAGAAATTAGCAGAAATATCTTGATTGACTTCATTAAAAGTTGAATAAATAAGAGTAATTAGAATTACCATACAAACAATAGATACTGTAAGTGGAATTCCAAATTTAGTAATTGTTTCAAATTGAACTTTATCAGAAAAAAGCGTATCTTTGTCGTGAAAAATATTTATAAATTTTGAATGATGATAAAATGCAAAAATAAAAAAGATAAAACCGTAAACAAAGATCAAATCTACTGGATGTCCATCATAGTATGATCCATCTAATTCTGCAAAGAGAAAATAAGTATCTGCAATATTATATAAAATAAATCCAAATAAAATCAACATCCAAGAAAAATTTGATGGTTTCTTGATAAGATACATGACACCAACAATTGCAGGAATTAATTGTACTGATGACAAAATTGGGTATGCAAGTGCAATAGATGTTGGAAATATATCTTCTCCTTGCATGTCATCATATGATGCTAATAATGAGGGTATCAAAAATGAGAAAGCCAAAGCAATTGCAAAAAACCATACATTTCGATTTATTTTTTTAAATGTGGGTTTTAGATAAATGAGTAAAAATGCAATGTGGCATGGATATGCTGCAATATAAAAAATATCAGCTTCTGATGGAAATGGATCACCACTCCAAACATGATCATATAATTGCCAAATCTGCTCAGCTATAAACCAAAATGCAGAGCCTAAAGCAAAAATTGCAAATGCCTTTGCGTGAGAACTATTTACATGTCTTAATTTTATTGCAAGTCTTAGAGTAAAAAATGTCAGAAGGCCAGGAATAATTGAATATGTGGGAATCGATATCCACATGAATTGCTCATCATCAAGAAAGGGTCTTAATTGATAGATTATGGTAATCCCGACTAGAGCTGCAATTAACCAGATAAAGATTCGTTTATCATTAACCAATTTTGTTTTTAATATAGATTCATTCAAAGTTGTCTCCTAATTTTACATGTATTGTGTAGTTGAAGCATATACGTTTTCATATAATATCAGTTCCATTTTTTCTTAAAATTAATTAACAAAAAAGATAGATAATGAGCAATATGTTATAATCAAAACTAACGTATTATTTAATAATGAAATATGATGGTATGATTAGATATGGAAGAAGTAATTCTAATTGTAGAAGACGATGAAGATTTGGTTGAAATCTATAAAGAAATTTTAGAATTACATGAATTTAACGTAGTAATTGCATCAAATGGAGAAGAAGGGGTTAAAAAATTTAGAGAGAATAAACCATCCCTAGTAATTATGGATGGAGATATGCCCATACTTGATGGCTATCAAGCATTCAAACAAATTAAGAAAATTGATGCAAATGCAAATGTGATAATTATTACAGGATTCTCAGAGGTTTCAGTAAAAAGTAAAGAAGCAATCAAAGAGGGATTGATTAAAGTAATTTCAAAACCATTAGGAATAGATGAGTTACTTGCATTGGCAAAAAAATACTCTGTAATCAAAGTAGAAAAATAATTTTATTTAGCAAAAAGAATTGGTTTTAAAAATTAAAAGCGGGTCTAGAGGGATTCGGACCCTCGACAACCGGATTAAGAGTCCGGTGCGCTACCTGGCTGCGCCATAAACCCACAGAAGTAGATAAGCCCAGAGTTGTTATTAATCTTAAGATTTCAAAAGAAATGAAAATTTAGTTTTGTGTTTTAGCTTGAATTTCATTGTACTTTTCAATGATTGCCGTAAGTGCAGTTGAAACTGGAACATCGTTCATCTTTTTCTTTTCGGCTAAAAGTTTCTGGTATGCATCTAGTGTAATGTATACTGGAATTGAACCGTTTCCTTCTAGTAATCCTCTAACGTTGTATAGAGCAGTCTCCATTCCTTTTTCAGCAGATTTTGCAAATTTTGCTTTATCCAAAATTGCTCCGAGAGGACCAAATGGCATTGCATAGTCTACTGACATTGTTACTCTTGTAAGATTATTACCTAATGCTTTGAATTCGTTGGTAATTTGCCATCTCTTGAAAGGACCTTTGATTTGTTTGGCAGTGATTTTCTCATTTCTAATGAATTCAGTTGTTTCACAATCCCACTCTAATCGTTTTCCACTAAAGTCACCGATAATTCTAAAAGTTGTACCAACACCCATTCCTTCTTTGATATCCATTGGAATGACAGTCATTCCTACAGTATCATTTTTGATTTGGTCAGAAACATGTTCTGGTCTTGCAAAGTAAGTGAAAACACTATCTACAGGTGTTTTAATATCGATTGATTTTGAAACGAGAGTCAACTGCTGGGATTCTTGTCAATAAGGATTTAAAGGTTTTGAAGATTTCCTTCCAGAATTGATTTACAATATATTTGTCAAGTTTACAGGATATTTTGAATGGCTAAAAAGCGATCAATTTTCTTGATCTTTGTTTTGATTTTTTCAGCATATTCGGGATTTGATTTAGCATATGCTCATTCAATGTTCAACTCTGCTGAGCAGTCATATGGTGGATATAGAGTCCAAGTAGCCACAGCACCAGAATTTCCACAAATTGATGAGTCATCACAATTTCTCATCAAGGTAACAAAGGGATTTGATTATGATGAAGTGGATAATTTTACAATGGGGATCAGAGTGTACTATAATGACCAGCAAGTAGATACGATCCCTCCAACATTAGTTACAGGAACACATTGGGATTTAGATTATGTTTGGAAAAATATAGGAAATCATATTGTTAAAATTGATTTGTATGATATGGAAGGAACAGATAAAATTCTAACTTATACATTTAACATGGGAACACAAAGTCCATTTGGAATGGTATTCATTGGTGCAATCACCACAGGTGCTTTAGTATTTACAGGCGTGATATTGTATATTTACTTGCCAAAATTTTTTAAAAAATCTAAGCAGTAGTTGATTTGGAGAATTTTGCAATTCTAAATGCAAACAATAC
Organism: Candidatus Nitrosopumilus sp.; assembly: GCA_013203245.1. GTDB lineage: Archaea > Thermoproteota > Nitrososphaeria > Nitrososphaerales > Nitrosopumilaceae > Nitrosopumilus. The sequence goes on along the minus strand of JABMOR010000075.1, from coordinate 1,146 downwards.
AGTTAACAACACCATAGCAAACAACCAAATTCCTATTCCCAAGTGAATTGCAACTAGTACTGCGTGAAGTTTTGTATCAATTACCAAAGCACCAAGAGTAATTTGTGTAATCACCAATACAGTTGCAAGTGAGCTAGTTATTTTGATTTTCAAATCTGCATTTTTGTTGATAAGACTTGCAACCATTGTTGAAATTACTAGTACACCAGTAGTTGCAGCAGTAGTTCTATGAATCCATTCGATCAAATATTCTTCTGAAGGCATTACTCCATTAGGACATAGTGGCCATTCAGGACAAGTTAATCCAAGTCCTGCAGCTGAAATATATCCACCAATAAACATTAGCGAATACAAAACTATCAATGTTGTTAATGCAAGATATTGAATAGCCAAGATTTTTCGATTCTAGTTTACTGTGATATTACCAGTCATCCAAGGGTGAACCATGCAATAGTAAGGATATTCACCAGACTCATCAAGAGTTACAGAGAATGTACCCTCTGCCATAAACAAACCACTATCAAAGTTTCCATCTGAACCACTTGATGGAGTTCCACTTGTTACAGTATGAGCTGCAGAGTCATCATTTGACCAAGTAATTTCTTCACCTGCTGAAACTGTAACATGATATGGAATGTAACATTCGTTTATTTCATCACATCCAGGAACTCCAGATCCTTCTGGTAGAGAAATTACACCGTTAAATTCAACTGGTTTAGGTGCTACAACAACTGGTTTAGGTGCTACAACAACTGGTTTAGGTGCTACAACAACTGGTTTAGGTGCTACAACAACTGGTTCAGGTGCTACAACATCACCTACAATGATTTTGCCAACCATTCCTTGGTCTCTGTGACCTGGAACAGTACAAATGTAATAGTAAATTCCCTCTTCACCAGCGATAAATTCTGCTGAACCACTATCACCGCCCTTAAGTGGGTTTGATCCAGATCCAATTTCACTACCGCTAATAATTCCTCCAAAGCCTTCATCATCTTGTGTTACACCAAATGCATGGAATGATTTTCCATCATTGACTACATCAAAGACTACTTTGTCTCCAACATTCATGTTAATTGTTGGGTTGTTGTCAGGTTCGCCAGGTAATGCAATAAACGCCAAAGTCGTAAAGTCTGATGATTCAAT
>JABMOR010000074.1 GCA_013203245.1 Candidatus Nitrosopumilus sp. | reverse complement strand
AATAAATTCCCATGCTTTGAAAGAGACTCATGCCAATTAGATAAAAATGCTCGGCGAATATTTTCAGAGTCTGAAAACATGTAATTTGTGCCTAAAATTAGACTATTAACCTGTCTATTGTTTACATTATTTTCATTTCAATATGCTTAAGTTCAAAATTAGTGTAAATAATTCATGGATGTAGAGGAAGAATATCGTAAAATAATGATTAAGCAAAAAAAAGAATTTGATGAATTTAAAAAGAAAGAAGGTGATTCAGACATTATCTTTAATGAAAAAGATAACGAAAGAAAAAATTTAGAATTTGTATTATCAAAGACTAGAGATATGCCAGAAGAAGAATCATGAAACTAGGTGTAATCTTTAGCTAGGAATCATTATTTTCATGGCTGATTGCAGACAATCAAAAGAGCAATAACTTCTATAGACATCTACACATAGCCTACCACATGTTTTGCATTTTGTATCCATGATAACCATACAACATCAAATTATAATACACTGCGTCTGTCTTTGCCAATTACACCTCGTTTAGGCATAAAATCTAATTAACACGAACCATATATTCAACATGGATTTCAAAAGATGGCAGAGAAAAAATCAAAGAAAAAAGACGGGAGAAAACAGAAAGGTGAGAAATCATCTGAATTGAATCAACGAGTTAAAAAATACAAGAGTGAACAGCAACAAAAGAAAAAATTTAAAAAAAAGCACTCAAAAAATTAGAAAAAGAGAGAAAAATATCCTCTCCAATCATTCACTAGATCGAAGAATAATTTTACAGAAATATTTAAGTTTCAAAAAAGTGTGACAGATACAGGAACAAAGTTCACCTCTACCCCCTGAGCACAATGCTCTAAAGGAAACTAAACGGGATTTTGTATGGACTTGGTTCTATTCAATATAACCAAAAATAATTTTTTAATAACGCTTAAGTTCAAAATCATTGTAAATAATTCGTAAATGGTAAGAATTGTGAGTAATACATGTAAAAATTGTCAAGAAGTGTTTGAATTAGAAGTACCTTATAATGGCAAATATAGCGTAGGTAGCAGAATTTATCAATGTCCAAAATGTGGTTTCAAAAAAATACAAGAGGCCATAGGCAGCAATAGAAAAATAAAAAAGACAGACTTTGAAAAATCGCCAAATAAGAAATTGTCAATTCTACAAGAAAGATACGGTAAAGGTGAAATTAGTAAAAAAGAATTCTATAAGATGAAAGCAGATTTGAATAATTAGATTCTAAACTCATTTTGTGCACAATTTAGCAGTAAGCAGTGTTTTCTTGAGTAACTTACCCGAGGTAACTAAAAGTATTATTTGTGTTTTTTGCGATTACTTTTTACTTCGTCATGCAAGTCCTTGACCAGAGATATTAACAATTCAACTTCATTTTTCTCTAGATTCTCAATATCGTTTATTTTTTTAATAATCATATATTTTGTAGAAGATTCTACTGTTTCATGTTTTTTTAATCTAGAACTAATGAGCATCGCCCCCAATGCAGAGATGAAAGAACCGATAATGGTAATTCCTATAAACATTAAGGCAATTCCCATTAATCGCCCAATCTCAGTAACAGGAACAACATCCCCATATCCCACGGTAGTAACAGTTGCAGAGACCCACCAAAATGCATCTATTAGATTTGTAATTTGTGCATCTTCATGAGGGGATTCAATTAGATAAATTCCAATACCGCTGCTAATAATTACCAATACAGAGATCGCTAGCAGGATGATTAGAAACCTCAACAGAAATAATTAAAGAACACACTACTAAAAACCAAAATATGATTTTCAAATCAGAGAACATGCCTATTTTTATTATCAAAGAATGACCATACAAATCAGATGGTAATCAAGTCATTCAAGTATCCTGTTCCTCAAATTACATATTTAGTAAAGAAAAAATTGTGGGCCCAAGTTCTTGTTGCTCTATTCTGCGGACTAGTTTTAGGCCTAATTTTAGGACCAGAGGTTGGAATTGTTGAAAAAAGTACAGCAGAAGTAATTACGGATTGGTTAGCAATTCCCGCCAATCTATTTTTAAAGATTATTCAAATGATAATCATACCGTTAATTTTCGCATCAATTATCAGAGGCATTACATCATCTGGTAGTTTAGAACATCTTCAAAAAATTGGTTTAGGGGTTTCATTATATTTTGTTATAACAACTGTAATTGCATTAACGATTGGAATTCTTCTTGTAACAACCATAGAACCTGGAAATGTTATAGATAGTTCTTTGATCAGAGAAAGTTTTGGAATTGCAGATATGGAGCCAATAGAAAGAACTGAATTCAACATACAAGATATCCCACAAGGTTTAGTGAGTCTGATACCAAGTAATCCATTAGTATCATTCATGTCTGGAGAGATGTTAAGCATAATCGTTTTTGCGTTAATTGTAGGAGTTGCTATGATTGCATTACCAAAACAAAGCTCTCAACCAATACTTGACTTGTTAGAATCCATACAAAAAATTACCATGAAGGTAGTATCATGGGCTATGCGTCTGGCACCATTAGCAGCATTTGGTCTGATAGCTGGAATTACATCAAAAATTGGTATTTCTGCACTTGTAGGGATTGGAGCATACATGCTAACTGTAGTGCTTGGTCTTTTTGTAATGATATTCATCTACATCTTAATCATTAAATTTTTTGCAAAGAGACCTCTGTCATCTACATTTGCAATGATGCGAGATGCTCAACTACTTGCATTCTCAACTTCCAGTTCTGCAGCCGTAATGCCGCTATCCATCAAAACTGCAGAGGAGAAGATGAAGGTAAAACCAAAGGTGTCTCAATTTATCATTCCTTTAGGGGCAACAATCAACATGGATGGAACTGCATTATACCAGATAATAGCCGTATTTTTTCTTGCTCAACTTTTCAATATTGATTTAGGGTTTACCACAATACTTTTGATTTCATTAACTGCTCTTGCTGCATCCATCGGTGCCCCATCAGCGCCAGGAACTGGAATTGTAATTCTTTCAACAATCCTCATTGCGGCAGGAATTCCCCCTGTCGCAGTCGTACTTCTTTTGGGAGTTGACAGAATTTTAGACATGACCAGAACAATGGTCAATGTTACAGGTGATCTTACTGCTTGCCTATTCTTTGATAAGAGAATGAAAGTAGATGAACTGCCTGAAGAAAAATCACAAAAAGAAGTCTAAATTTATTTTGATAATTTGAAAAATTACGGTTTCTTTGGTTCAAGTAAATTCATGATTGTTTCAGATGTAACAATTCCAATTACCTTATCAAGATCATTAGGATCAACAATAGGAATCATGTCAAATGGATGAGAGTTCATTTTTTGAATTACAGTGAATAGATAGTCATCAGGCAATGTAGTATGAAATTTTGTATACATCACATCCCCAATTGTAGTTATATCTCGTGTTTTTTTATGAGACTTGTCTATCTCTTTTTTTGATACAATTCCTACCAGATTATCCTCTTTATCAAAAACAAGGAATGGTTTTTTTGTATCATTAGTTTTAGAGAATTCCTCGATTGTGACATCAGGTGTTGTTTTTGAAAATGCTGTATTTACTACAGCTATAGCAGGAGTATCAGATACTACTCTTCTAAAATAAATTGGAACAAGACCCAGTTCAGCAGTTCCAACCTTAAATGGAGTTATCTTCTTTAGTTTTCGTTGAAGTTCCACACTCGAAATTATCATAGTGATAAGAGTGCCAAGAACCAAAAGTGAAAACAATTTGTTATCCATAATATCGGCCTGAAGTAAAGATAGCATCAACGCCAAATCAACTGCACCTTTAGACATTACACCATATGCAACAGTACTTGCAGGTCTCATTTTGGCTATACGTACGGCAATATACGAACTCAAGAATTTCACACCAGTCATTATTGCAATGAAAACTGCAATTATCCACCAATCTAGTTCCAAAAATGCTATGCTAAAATGCAATCCTATTCCAGCAAAGAAAATAGGAATGAAAATGCCATATCCAATCACGTTAATGTTTTTGGAAATTTCATGATACTCATCTCTAGTCATTCTGGAAACTGCAATTCCTAAAAGAAGTGCACCTATGGCACCATGAACACCACTAATTTCAGCAAAATATGCAACAAGTAGAATCATGCCAATAACTATAGCAAAGTATGCTTCTTTGACACGTAGATGGTTTTTGATCAATCTGAAAAATTGTGGTAATCCATATACTGAAAAAAGTGCTGCAACACCAAAGAAAATTATCATTTTTGCAAACAGCCAGAGCATTTCAGAAATTTCTGGAGCATTTGAACTTGTATCCAGTTGAATAAACACACTGACAAAAATAATTGCAATAAACTCTACAATTGCAGTTACTGTAAAAATTTCAAGGCCGATGGTAGATTTTAGTTTTCCAAGATCACTTAGCACTTTAGCTGTCACACCTAAACTTGATGCTGCAATTACACTTGCAATAGCAAAGGATTGAATGAAATCCATATCAATTGCCAATCCAAAAATTCCTGCAACCAAAAATGGAATTAAAAATGCAACTGCAGATCCTGCAAATATTTTACCCTTCATCACCTTGAATAGTCCAGCAATATCGATTTCTTCAAGACCAATTAAGAAAAACAAAAAGAAAACACCAATGGATACAAAAAGTTCTATAGCTTCAATGGGTTGAACTATAGCTAAAACCGCAGGACCTACAATTATCCCTGCAATAACATTTCCAAGAATTGTAGGCTGGCCAATTCGATGAAGCAGTTCACCCCCGAGCTTTGATGCAATTACAAGTACTGCTATGAATAGAATTGCTTCAAAGGACATAGTCGATTAATTTTATTTATCCATATTAGAATTATTGTTTAATGAAGATTTAGTCATCAAAGGATCACGTTATTTTTATTTTGATAAGTGGATACTGAATACGTCATAGAATTGTTCTTCATTTAGTACTGATAGTAGTGACATCAGATCAGTCGCAGAGATTATTCCTTGCACATCTCCATCATCTATAACAGGGAGTTTGTGAATTTTTTTTTCTAACATCAGTTCAACTGCATTTAAAATTGAAGAATCAGATGTTACAGAAATTACAGGTGTAGACATTATTGCTCTAATTTGAGAGGTAGGATCATTTGCATAAATTGCAAGGGAAAGTGCAATATCAGTATAAGTCACAATTCCAATTATTTTACCATCTTCTTCAACTAATAGTGAGGGCACGTGGTTTTCATACATTATTTTAGATGCATCTTTCACGCTAGTATCAGATTGAACTGATTTTATGTTCAAAGTCATAAAATTGCTTATTGCAATTTTTGATTTTTCTAAATTTGGCATAAAGCATGTTAGACTGTCCACTTTTTAGTATTTCCTAAAACTCACAGACAGTATTTGAGAAAAATATTATTCCAATTTTTTGATTTCAAAATTCACTATGTGTCTTTAGGTGATTCATAGTCTTTTTTTACAATTAATTCATCAAACCCTTCCTCACTTACGGGTGTTTCTAGTTGTTTGATTTGTTTGTAAATTACTGCCAGTGGGAATGGGTCACGTCTACTTTTTTGTCTTTTTTCAAGTAACCCCCTTGAGGTATTCATCAAAACGCCCCTCACTTTGGCGTTGTATTTCTTTGCAAGATCTATGTGTTGTTTTCGTATGGCAATAGTTAGATTGGTGTCATCAATTACCACACTTTTTCCTACTTTCAGACAGTCTTCAATGTGTGCAAGTTCTTTTTTTCTATTATTATCAAAAAAAGATAGAGCCACACGTTCATGATCAAAATTTGCCTTGATGTAAGTGGTTTTTCCACTTAGTGCAACTCCAATCATTAAAACATATTCTAATTTCTGCACATGCATTTCAATTCAATCTGAGATTTAACTTCATCTTTGATAATCACAAATATTAAACTAATTTTACACTGCCAAAAAGATACAAAGTTGTTTGTTTAGAGATAGAAATGAACACAGACAGGCATGAATTTCAAGTCCAATCATAAGTTGATCTAATTCTGAATTAAATCAACTGATTGAGTCCACATTCAACATTCTCAATTTTCTAGTGATTAAAATCAGTATTTTTAAAATTAATTGTGTAAAAAATGCCTGATGAATCTTGTCGTAATTGTGGTTATGGAATTAAGCCAGAGTCCAAATGTCAATACTGTCTAACAACAATCCAATACATATGTGCAAAATGTAAAATGGTCACACCTATCAAATTTCATTTCAACTGCACTATGCAAAATATGCCTGTGGTGAGCAATTAATGGAAACATTATGTTGGTCAAATTGCAAATCGTACCGAGAATCAGAGTATGTGATTGTCGGGCTTGAGGATGAATCCCATTCACATGCCATACGTAAAGGAACTTCAAATGCACCTGACAGAATAAGAAAAATTTCCAAGGAACGAGACGTGTACATCGAAAACAATAGGGAATCCTTAGCATATACAAATTCAGGAAAACCACAATCAAAGATTTTTGATTTGGGAAACATTTCAAGAGAAAATATTCCATTTGTCTATGAACGAATATTCAACGAAGGGAAAATTCCAATAACTATGGGCGGGGATCATTCTTTGACTACAGAAATTATCAAAGAGTTGGGAAAGAAACGTGGGCCTATTTCTCTTGTATATTTTGACGCTCATCCAGATTTTCTTTCATCTACTAGGGATTTCCATGGTTCTGTGGTGTATGACTGTCTTCCATACATAAATCCAAAATCAAGTGTCATGATTGGGATTCGCAGTCCAGAGTTGGAAGAAATTGAAAACATAAAAAAATATGGAATATCTGTCTTTTCACCAGAAGATATCCAATATCATGGATTTAAACAAGTAATTGGCGACATACTTTCAAAAATAGGAAGAAACATCTACGTATCATTTGATATGGACTGCATAGATCCTTCTTTTGCACCAGGTGTTTCTGTTCCCGTACCTATGGGATTAAATCCAATCACAGCATCCATACTTTTAAAAAATATTACATGCGGCGGAATATTGGGAATGGACATTATGGAAGTTTGTCCTGCATTTGATATTCAAGACAACACGTCACATTTAGCATCAAGAATGATTTCAGAACTGTTATCATCCGTGAAGGTTAAAGAAAAAACTCCTTTTTTTGAAAAAACATTAAAATTTTAAGTATTGTTAATCTCAAAAAAATAGACTGATTTCCATCGTTGTAAATGCTGTGATTTTGGTTTCGACTCTACGTGGATTCATCCACCTAATCGAGAATGAAAATTGACGCAGTTATGTACAGAATCAGATTTTAAATAATTCTTTTGCATTTTTGTACATCAAACTATCTCTAAACTCTTTTTTAATCGTGAGTTTAGATACAAAATTAAGATATGAATCCATGCTGCTAATTGGCCAATCAGTACCATACAAAAGATATTTTGGTTCTCCAGCATAATTTATCAATTCTGCAACTTTATCTTTCATCATCTTTTCAAAAAAGTGATCAAAAGATCCAATAACAAGTCCAGATACATCGGCGTAAACATTTTTGTTTTTATAAATTACTTCTTGAGCATCTTGAATCCAAGGGTTTCCCAAATGACACATTACAATTTTTAATTCTGGATTATCAACTGCCACCTCATCAAGATTTAGTGGTCTAGCAAATCGTAGTTTTCCTTTCTCAGAATATGTATCTCCAGTGTGAAACATTGCAGGAATACCAAATTCAATACAAGTATCATAGACTTTTTGGTATTTTTCATCGTAAGGGTAATAGTGTTCATAGCCAGAGTAAATTTTCATGGCTTTAATTTTACCGTCTTTGATCAATTGTCTATAATTTCTAAGATCTTCATCAGTGTGATTATCTATGGTAAATCCAGCCGCAACACCCAGATTATCATATTTTTTAATTCCGTCAATAATTTGTTCAGTTGAAGGTCTTTCAGAATTTACTTTGTAAGAAGATAAAATTATGGCATAATCAACATTGTTAGCAGTCATTTCAGTTTGTAGCATTTCTAATCGATCTTCTAATAATGGGACATTTTTGGTCAGTTCATATTGGTTCACATGAACATGGCAATCAATAATCATTATTTTT
>JABMOR010000009.1 GCA_013203245.1 Candidatus Nitrosopumilus sp. | reverse complement strand
TCCAGCAGCCACAGCAGATCCAGCAGCAGCAAAACCAGCAGCCGCAGCAGATCCAGCAGCAGCAAAACCAGCAGCCGCAGCAAAACCAGCGGAGAAAAAAAATTAGGTGTTATGAATGGGAGATCCTAAATATCCACGTAAAGCATGGAGAAAACCAAAGAGACCACTCAATTACGAATTAAAAATGGAAGAGCTAAAAACTCTCGGAACATTTGGATTAAGAACTAAAAGAGAATTATGGAAAGCCCATACAGAATTATCACGTGTAAGACATCAAGCTAGATCATTACTTGCATTAAGACAAGAAATCAGAGTAGAGAAGGAACCAATCTTAATGAAATCTCTCGCAAGAATTGGATTAGTAAGTGGCGATGCAACATTAGATGATGTACTTAACCTAAAGGCAGATGATTTACTTTCACGAAGATTACAAACTATCGTTTCAAACAAACTTGGATTCAAAACACCATATCAAGCAAGACAAGCAGTAATTCATGGTCACATCATGATTGGTGACAGAAAAATCAACATTCCATCATATACTGTTACTGTTGAAGAAGAAAACAGTGTTCATTTTACACCAGAGTCAAAAATTCCAGAAATGTTAGAAAAAACAAAGAAGGAGGAACCAAAAGTAGAGGCTACTGCTGAAGGAACAACTGAGGCTACTGCTGAAGCCCCAAAAGACAAAAGTTCTTCAACAGAATAATCGAAAAAATAGGCTTATCAGTAAATAACCCCAATTATCAAAGAGAATCATAATGTGTTCAATTATCGGTTACTACGGAAAGAATTCTGCAGCACCCATCATCGTAAAGGGATTAAAAAGAATGGAGTATCGTGGATACGACAGTGTAGGAGTTGCAACAGAATCAAACAACAAGATTGAATTAAAAAAAGGAATTGGAAAAGTTAATGAGGTTAATTCAAAAATTCATTTAGACACACTCCCAGGAAAAATTGGCATTGGACATACTAGATGGGCAACTCATGGAAAAGTTACAGAGTTTAATGCACATCCCCATCCAAGTAATTCAGGAAAAATTGCAATTGTACATAATGGAATAATAGAAAATTTTGAGGAATTAAAAAAACAATTAGAAGATGAAGGATATAATTTCAAAAGTGAAACAGATAGTGAGATTATTGCTAATTTACTTCAAAAACACTATGAAAAAACAAGAGATGTTAAAGAAACAATATTGAAAACAGTTTCAGAAATTAAAGGGCATTATGCATTTGTTGCAATGTTTGAAAATGGTCAATTAGCTGCAGCAAAATTCCACGAACCATTAATCATAGGAGTAGGGAATGATGATTTCTTTCTATCAAGTGACGTATTAGGATTCATTGAATATACGGATAATGCAATTTATTTAGAAAACGAGAATTTTATAATATTGGAGAAAAATAAATTACAGATTTTAGATTTTAATGGAGAACATGTAAAATATGGAATTACAAAAGTATCCAAAGAATTCGGAGATGTATACAAAGGAGATTATGCACATTTTACATTAAAAGAAATTTATGAACAACATGAAACAATATTGAAAGCAGGAGAGAAAACACAAGAAGCAATTGAAAAAACAGCAGATTATATCAAACATGCAAAAAATATCTATGTTACAGGTAGTGGAACAAGTTACAATTCTGCGCTTATTGCAAAGCAAATCTTTTCAAAATATGTCAAAATTAGAGCTGAACCAATAATGGCAAGTGAACTACAATTTTCACCAGATAGTATAGAAGAGAATTCAATCATAATTGCAATATCTCAAAGTGGAGAAAGTGCAGATGTTTTAGACGCAGTGAGAATTGGAAAACAAGCAAATTGTAAGATTATAGCCATTGTCAATTTACTGACATCATCACTAGCACGTGAGGCAGATGTGGTGATAGGGATGAATTGTGGGCCCGAGATTGGAGTGGCAGCAACAAAAAGTTTTACATCACAACTAGTAGTACTCTACAAAATTGTACAGGAATTGAGTGATAATAAAATAACAATTAATTTTGAAAAGTTCGCTGAATCAGTTTTAAAAATATTAGAAAATCCAACTAAAATTAAAAAAATTGCAAAAGCGATAAAAAATATCTCGGATATCTATGTACTTGGAAGAGGTATCAACTATCCAATTGCGAAAGAGGCAGCCTTGAAATTAAAAGAGTTGACATACATTCATGCTGAAGGGATTCCAGGTGGAGAATTAAAACATGGGCCTCTTGCATTGATGGATTCAAACGTGTTTGTGATAATAATTAACCCAAATGATTCTACATATTTAGACACGTTAACTAGTGCAAGAGAAATCAAAGCTCGTGAAGCAAAAATTATTGGAGTTTCAGATATAGAAAGCGATGTTTATGATTATTGGATAGAAATGCCAAAAATAGATCAAGTGTTATATCCAGTTTCAGAAATAATTCCAATTCAATTATTATCATATTATGCAGCTCTTGAGAAAGATACAGACCCAGATTATCCTAGAAATCTAGCAAAATCAGTTACAGTGAAGTAAATAATCGAAGATATTCTTTTTCTGCCATCTCTAAAAATTTTGCAGAATTATTTCCAGTTTTAATCATTGAAGAAATGATGCTTCCTCCAGCTCCTACTCCTTCCTTTGCAAACCCTTCTGAAAATGCTTTCAAACCTGCATGTCGAGAGTTTTCTAACTTTGGGTTGACAGAAATTGCAGGAATATCAGCAATTTCTTTTACAAGACTTGTGAAATTTGCACTCTCATCATTAGTAATGTATGATGTAGTTCCTATTGCAGTGTTTTCTTCATTAAAGCCAATTTTTGATGCAAATGCCAATACAGCAGCCATCTGGGTTCCACCTGCCAACATTACATTAGATATGCTAGATGCAGAACTTAACATCCCAGCTACAAAAGGAATCATAGGATCACCAACTTTTGCCACAATACTATAAGGATGGTCAGAATCTATTCTTTTTAGTGCAGATTCAACAATTTGATTTTTCAATTCAACTGGATTGTTTGGAATGCTAGAACTAACTTTTGCGTTAAAACCCAATGCTTTCAATACAGCTAGTGCAGTAGTGGTTCCACCAGGAATACTTTCACCAATTACTAAACAATCAGTTAAAGATGCCAAACTTCTTCCAACTATTCTTCCATAATCAACAGCATGAGATACTTGAGAATCAGTCATGGCATCATTAGTTGAAATATTTTTTCCAAATGACATTCCAGTATCGATAAATGGTAGTTGTGGAGAAATTTTGCTCCCTGCATTAATTGTCAAGTGTGGAATACTAGCAGATTCTAATGCAGTTTTAGTCAGTAAGCCAGGAGTAGGTTTACCATCAGGGGTCATTGGAATTTTATCAATGGTTTTGCAATATCCATAATGAAGATATTCAGCATCAGCAGGGGGTGTAAACTGTATTGAATCATTATCCGCACCTGCAAATGTAATTCCAGGAATTTCACAAGTTTCAGTATAAGATATTACAAAAGAAAAAAGAAATTTTTTAGACTTCATAGACTCCAGAAAACTTTTCCCTTGTTCTACATTTCCAAAGAGTTCAATATTTTCCATTAAAATCCCTAACCCATCATATCAATAAACTGCTGTTCAGTTCGTTTTTGCATCACGTGATTAGTGATTTTTTCTTGTCCAAGTGTAGAAATTTCAGAACTACCATAATTATGGCCCGAATACATGACTAGATTTTCATCTAAATTGTGCAAAACGTCAAAAAGGCTATGATAAAGATCTTTTACACTACCTCCAGGTAAATCAATACGACCACAATTTCCAACAAATAGGGTATCACCAGAAAAAATTTTTCCGTCTCCAACAAGACAAATGCTATCTTTAGAATGACCAGGAGTATGAATTACTTTTAATTTTGAATTTCCAAATTCGATGATATCGCCATCCTTTACTGTGATATCATGTTTTAATTCTGAATTTTCATGTTGGATGATAGGAGCCTTTGTAGATTCAACCATTGCTTCATTTCCCAATGTGTGATCAAAATGATGATGAGTATTTACAATGTATTTAATTTTCAAATTATTTTTTTTAATGATCATTTCTAGTTCTATTAAATCCCATGAAGGATCAATTATGATGGATTCATCAGTATCATCATCTTCAACAATGTATGAGAAATTCTGCATATTTCCAACTTGAATCTGATGTACTTTCACAGTATTCCCTCTTCAGCTTCAGGAGGAATTCCTATTTTTTCTGCAAACAGTTCTCCAGTCAAATCTTTTCGTTTGGAAATTCCTTGTTTCATTTTGTGAAAAGTTACAGTCATGTCACATTTTGTGTAAATATTTGCAGTTTCTCCAGTTTGTGGATCTAATCCAGACGGAACATCAACTGCAAATTTGTAACAGTTTGTTTCATTAATGTAATTTATTGCAGAGGCATACGGTTCTATAATTTCTCCAGAGATTCCAGTCCCTAGAATTCCATCAATTATCACATCAGGTTTAAAATCAAAATCAAAAGAATTACCAGACATTAATTTTACAGAAGGCATTTTTTGCAAAATTGACCAATTCCAATTACTTTCTTCAGTTTTTATTTTATCAGGACTGCCAAGAAGCATTACTGTAACTTTAGCACCATATCCTGCCAAATGTCTTGCCATGACCAATCCATCGCCACCATTATTGCCCAACCCTACAAAAATCAGAATATTTTTTGATTCTATATTATCAATTTTTTCAAGTAATCTTCTAACTGCTGCAGCCCCAGCATTTTCCATCATGAATTTTTTTAAAAATCCCATGTCATGACCTTTGTTTTCTATATCATACATTTGATCAACAGTAATTTCCATATCTTTTATGAAATTATATCTAAAATAAAAGTTTAGCAAACGACTTTATCCTAGTTTTAAACCAAAGATATGCATGACATTAAAAAATGTAAAACCATCATTAAACAAAATTGCAAAAGAGTTAGAAACAGTTCAAGATGCTAGAGAATTTCTATTAAAAAATACAAGAGAGATAATTATTCTATGTAGTAAATCAATTATCGCAGTACATAAAGGAGATTTAACAACAGGAAAAAATAATTTAAAACAAGCAGAGACATTATTAAAAAAATATAAGAAAAAAGCAACTGGCGGACTAAGAAGATATCTAATCACACCAGAACAAGAATTAGTAGAGGCTGCATGTTTAATTGCAATTGTTGAAAAAAAAGAAATTCCTTCAGATAAAAAATTGGCAGTAATGCCTGAATCATATGTTTTAGGATAACTTGATTGTGTTGGCG
>JABMOR010000073.1 GCA_013203245.1 Candidatus Nitrosopumilus sp. | reverse complement strand
ATCCAGAAAATCTAAAAAAATCAGCTAAAGGATACAGTGAAAAACTAGCTAAATTAGGAATGAGTTTGGGAGAAATTCAATTCAGTTACAAAATTGAAGAGAAAGTGACCAAAGAATATTGGGAGAAAAGAATGAAAGATTTTAAAAAATATAATGAAAAAGGTTTGGAATATTATAATCAAGTTCATTCAATGATGAATTTGGTAAACAAGGAAGAAGCACAAATGTTTCTTTTACGTATTAGTAAAATCAGACAATTAAGTACAACGCTGTCAGAGACCATGGAGAAAATTAAAGAAAATCCATCAATAATAGACTCTAAAGATAGACAACATAGTCCATGGAGTAAAGAAATTAAAAATCAAATCACCGAACAAAGTAACAAATGTTTACGACATGAAATGGATATGAATACATCATTTAGAGAATTTTATGAGAAATATTTGAAAAAAATTCTTGAATGATTATTAATATGCCAATTCAGACATATGTTTTGCATCTTTAATACAATTATCAAATTCTTCTTCAGTCATTACATTTTGAGTTGCATAAACACTTTTGAATTTCCGTCCATCATCAGCAAAAATTCCCACCACACATGCATCTCCCTCAATAGGATATTTTTTCATGCATGCATACACAGCAGCAGAAGAAGGGCTAATCAAAAGTTGGTCTTTAGCAAATACATCTTTTACAACTGAAAACGCCTCATCATTATCAACAGAAACCCAATCATCTACAACATTTTCTCTTTTTAAGAACAAATCAGGTTTTGCAGATTCTTCAAAATTTCTCCATCCCTGAATCAAATGGTTTTGCTGAGGTTGACATCCAATTATCTTCACATCAGGATTTTTTTCTTTTAGAAAAGCACCTATTCCAGTAATAGTGCCTCCAGTACCAACACCAGTAAAGAAATGAGTGATTTTTCCCTCAGTTTGTTTCCAAATTTCAGGTCCAGTTCCAACATAGTGTCCCTTGAAATTGGCTTCATTTGCATATTGATTTGGAGAATAATACGTATCAGGTCTAGAAGATGCAATAGATGTAGCAAGGGCGATACTTTGATCAGTTCCAGCACCTACTTTAGGACACAAATCATCACTGGTTTCAAACACTTTGGCACCTAATTTTCTAATGATATCTTTAGTTTCATTACTTGCCTTTTCAGGAATAACAATCTCAACTTTGTAACCCAATACATTCGCAATACCAGTTAAAGCAATTCCAGTATTACCAGAAGTTGGTTCAATGATTATACTTTTTCCTCGCGTCAAAAGTCCTCTTTCTTCACCGTCTTTTATCATCCAGTATGCAGCCCTGTCTTTAACAGAACCAAATGGATTATGACCTTCTAATTTTGCAAAATATTCTACGTTATCATGGGAAAGAGAATCCAAGTATACTAGAGGAGTATTACCTACACGATTCAAAACATCTGTATCAGTAACAGTAGTCATGATTTAGATTATTTCACCTTTTTAATTTTGAATGTGATGGTTTCACCATTTTTTGACATGTCTAATAATTCATGACCGTTTCTTGTAACCCATCTTGAAATATCATCTTCAGCGGCTGGATCATCAGCAGATACAGTTATGATTTCACCTACTTGCATTCTTTCAATTTCAATTTTTGTTCTAAACACAGGTTCAGGACAAAATAATCCAGTTGCATCTAATTTTTTTTCATCGGATTCAGACATTAGTAACTAATTCCCAAAGGTCGATTTGTCATATTAAAAGCTATTTGAGTTTGGTAATAGCATTATCTAAAAAGATCTTCATGTTCAGGGCGAATTAACTCACCAATAGAATGATCTTCAGGTTTAAACGAATAATCACGAATAATTGTAATCGGACATTTCAAAGATTTTCCCATTACCAATTCAGATGCTGCAGAAAGTTCATCAGCAATTGCGATTGCAGTAATTTTTAAAATTTTATTAAAAGAATCAAGAGTTCCAGCATAATCTAAAATTGGATTTAGTCCAGATATTCCAATTGCATGATTAGTTTGCCCCATTCTAAAAGGACGACCAAACGTATCAGAAATTATAATTGCTACGTTTTTGTTTGATTGTTCTAAAATTTTTTTTCTAATTCTTTGTGCAGAAATATCAGAATTTACAGGTAGTAAAGTCGCATACCCTTCTTGGATATTACTTTCATCAATTCCAGCATTTGCACAAATAAAACCATGATGAGTTTCAACAATCAAAATACCATTACCCATACGAACAATGCGTTTAGATTCAGATAAAATTAATTCAATAATTTTAGGATCTTTTTGATATTGAGAGCCAATACCCTTAGATAACAAAGATGGAGTCACAGTCGACAAATCAATTAGACGCCCTTCCTGTTTAGAGATTATTTTTTGTGCAATAACAATAATGTCTCCATCGTTTAATTTATCAGAGTTTAAAATAATTTTAGCAATATCATCAGAGGGTTCAATCTCTTTTTCAATTAGAATTGGGATTATTTGCAAGTACAGTGTCTCAAATATAGGACTAAAAAATTGTTTATGCAGGAGTTGTAGATTCTAATTCAAGTTTGTAATGTTTATTGATTATATCAATAATTTTAGAAAGATCTTTTTCTTCCAAAGTGGTAGTAGCCAAATCTTTAACTATATCTTGGGCACGGTAGGCAATTCCCAATCCACAAATATCAAATAATTTTACATCATTTGCACCATCCACTACACATACAATATCTTCTTTTTTCTCACCCCATTCTTCAATTTTTATTCGAGCTGATTTTGATTTATCAGAAGTAACGTTTATTGTAACACCATCCAATTTTCCATCTTTGAATATCAAATCATTTGAATAAACATAATCTAAATCTAATTCTTTTTGTAATCTATGCATCATCAAAGTAAACCCTCCAGAGACAGCCATGATTTTCCATCCAGCGGCTTTTAATATTCTACATGCCTCTTTTGCACCAGTCATAATCGGTAATGCATCAGAAACTTCTTGACAAGTTTTTTCATCCAGCCCCTTTAGCGCTGCAACTCTAGTTCGAAGTCCCTCTTCCCAGTTAATTTTACCTTGAATTCCTTGCTTGGTAATTTCCCAAATCTCATCTTGTTTGTTGAGTTTTTCTGCAAGAATTGGGAGATATTCTTCATCATACAATACACCCTCAACATCAAAAATTACTAACAATAGTTTTCTGACTTGGAAAAAAATTACTAATTATATTAAAGTTGGGAGTAAACTTTTCGTAATTAAACCCAGATCGCATAACCAATCGATGATTGATTGTCTATTTTTAAAAGAGTTTAGAATCTAATTTTTTGAAATTCCACTAAAAATTAGAAGTTTCAGATATAGTTAATATCAAGATTAGAAAAAAACCTAACATGGGATTCAAAAAAGGTATCAACAAATGTGTAGAATGTGAGAAGAAAATGAAAACGAATCCAGATGAAACAGGTATGTGTAGTAAATGTGGTACAGCACAAAATCGTATTGAATCAGCAATATACAAAGAATTAATCGATGAAGGAAGATTTCCATAATATGGATTTCAGATATAGATATTCAGCACAAATTATGAACCTAAGCACGTTAGAGTTTAAAATATAACAATTATCGTTTTCCCAAGTACATCCCAGGAGTTGAACTGAACCTCTCAATAGTTCTCATTTCATCTGGAGTGAGAGGTTGAATACCTACACGGTAGAGAGGCGTTATCCCATGCCTAACAAGAAGATCACGATAATGTTCAAAAAATAGGCCCAATTCTTGTTGCAACAACAAAACATAATCGGCCAACTCTCTAGATTCAGCAATTTTACGTTTATTCCTAAACTTTTCAGATAGAGTTAGTTGTTCTGTGATCTTTTTTTGTCTATGATTAAATTCCCGAACAATTCTTGATTCAAATAATCTCATGAATTTTCTATAAAAATTACGAACTTAAGCGTATGGATTTATTTTTCTGCCTCATCTATTTTTTGAAATAAATGCTTAGATCATCCAGATTATTCTTTTATAAGTAATGTATTTTCAATATTGAAATCAGTCATATGTTTTAAAGTTTAAACTTTTTTCAGATCTAAAAAACGCTAGTAATAAATCACCGAGTATATCATATTAGACATGGGTGAATTAGAACGTAAATTTGATGTAAAAATTGAATCGACAGAAGATAAAGTAAAATTTCCTGACGAACTCAAAGCAAATTTAAAAGAATTAGGTTTGATGGACGATAAAGGAAAACTAAAACTCAAGGGTGTTAGTCCAAAAATGCTCAAAAGAATGAAACAAGAATTTGTAAAATGCCCAGTTTTAAAAGAAGATATTCAATTTGTTCAATGTTTCGTATGTCCAAATTTCCAAAGTAGAGTTATGGGTGAAGTATTATGCAAAGGCGACCCATTGAAATAACCAAGCAGTTTTAAAACTAAAATCATCACGAAAGGCTCATTAGTTAAATTATTCTTAAAAAATTAGTTTGGGTAAAGAAGACGTAGGAATTACAGTTTCAAAAAAAGATGACTTTAGTGAATGGTATACTCAAGTAGTTCTAAAGGCAAAACTTGCAGATTATGCCCCTGTAAAAGGATTAATTGTTCTCAGACCTGACGGATATTCCATTTGGGAATCACTAAGAAGTACATTTGACAAGAAATTTTCTAGAAACGGAATTAGGAATGGGTTTTTGCCAATACTGATTCCAGAATCATTGTTAGGTAAAGAACAGAAACATTTTGCAGGGTTCAACCCAGAAGTATTTTGGGTAACTCATTCAGGAACTAATGTAATTGGAGATAGGCTCGCATTAAGACCAACATCTGAAACATTAGCATATACCATGTATGCAAAATGGATTCAAAGCTGGAGAGATTTACCATTAAAAATTAATTTTTGGAATACTGCATTAAGAGCAGAAATTAAAGCAACAAAGCCATTCCTTAGAACTTCAGAATTTTTGTGGCAAGAAGGACACACTGTCCACGTCAGTAAGGAAGAAGCAGAAAAAGAAGTAATGCAAATTTTAGACATTTACAAAAATACTGTAGAAGAAGAATTGGCAATACCAGTAACAACAGGGAAAAAAAGTGAGAAAGAAAAATTTGTCGGCGCAGTATATACAACAACCATGGAATCAATAATGCCAGATGGAAAGGCTCTACAAATGGGTACATCTCATTTCCTAGGCCAAAATTTTTCAAAACCATTTGAAGTTAAATTTGCAGATAAAGATAATGTAGAACATTTTGCATGGCAAACATCTTGGGGAGTTTCTTGGAGATTGATTGGTGCGATGATTATGGCTCATGGAGATGACAAAGGATTAGTTTTGCCACCAAAAGTAGCTCCAATGCAAGTAGTGGTTGTTCCAATCTACAGAAATGATGAAGGAAAAGACATGGTACTTTCAAAAGTAGAAGAAATCAAAAATGAATTAGAATCAAAAGAGATCAGAGTACATGTAGATGACAGAGAAGGATTATCTCCAGGTTACAAATTCAACGATTGGGAATTAAAAGGAGTTCCATTAAGAATTGAGATAGGCCCCAAAGATATTGAAAAGAACAGTATAGTTGTTGCAAAAAGGTACAATCTTGAAAAAATTAGTTTGAGTTTTACAGAGATTGAAAAAATACCTATAATATTAGATGAAATTCAAGTAGAGATGCTAAAAAAAGCCAAAGAAGAAGCTAAAAACAATACTCTTGAAATTTCAGATTATTCAGATTTCAAATCAAAAATTGAGAATGGTGGTTTCTTTTACTCACCTTGGTGTGGGAAATTAGAGTGTGAAGAAAAAATCAAAGAAGAGACAGGAGCAGAAATCAGAGTCATCCCATTTGGAAGTGAAGATACAAATCAAAAATGCATCTATTGTCAAGAACAAAGTGTGTCAGTTCCAATCTTTGCAAGAGGATACTAGAAAAATATCCACAACATAATAATAGCAAAAGTATAATTTTTCAATAGTGACATTCAATCCAGAAATACAGTTAGGGGTTTCATTACTAGAACAATTTAAAGAAATACGTAGTAGAACCCTAGAAATTGTAAAAACATTAGAAAAAGATGATTTTGTTGTTCAAACTGCATTTTTTATGAGTCCGCCAAAATGGCACATAGGACATGTAAGTTGGATTTATGAAACAATTATGAGTAAAATTGATAAAAATTATGAGTTTCACTCTAAAGAATTTTCAGAATATCTTAATTCCTATTATCAACAATTTGGAGTGCCGCATGATAAAGGATTACGAGGAGTGGTTTCAAGACCAACAACTGATCAAATTTTTCAGTATTTCAATACAATAAATCAAAAAATGGAAAAATTTATTCAAACTCAAACGCTAAGTGAAGATGCCATCAAGTTAATCATAACAGGATTTCATCACGAATGTCAACATCAAGAACTCCTAGTATATGATTTACAACATTTACTTGCAGAGCAATATAGACCTGTAAAGAAAAATGAAATTACAAAATCAACAGAAGTCAAAAGAAAGTCAATTCACATCAAAGAAGGACTATACATTATTGGGAATAGTGGTGGAGGGTTTTGTTATGATATTGAATTGCCAGAACACAAAGTTTACCTCAATGAATACAAAATAGATGAATTTCCAGTAACAAACCAACAATATCTAGAATTTATGGAAGATGGAGGGTATGACACTTACAAATATTGGCTATCAGATGGATGGGAAAAAGTCAAAGAAAATAAATGGAAATCTCCAATGTATTGGGAAAAAATTAATGATAAATGGCATGTAAGAGACTTTTTAGGAATTAGAGAAATTAATCCCAATGAACCAGTATGTCATGTAAGCTACTACGAAGCAGACGCATATTGCAAATGGGCAGGTAAAAGACTTCCAACTGAGGCTGAATGGGAAAAAGCTGCTTGCTGGGATGAAGAAAGACAAGAAAAAACAATATTCCCATGGGGAAATGAAAATCCAACTGAGGAGAAATGCAATTTACTGGAATCATATCATTGGGGATGTTCTGAAATAGGATCATATCCAAATGGAATCAGTCATTCAGGATGTCAACAAATGATAGGGGATGTTTGGGAATGGACAGCATCGGAATTCACAGGATATCCAGGATTCAAGTCAGGATTTGATGAATATAATGACAAATGGTTTACAAATCAAAAAGTTTTGAGAGGTGGTTCTTTTGGAACACCAAAGATGTCCATAAGAGGAAGTTACAGAAATTTCTTCAGATTAGATGAAAGATGGTTGTTTTCAGGTTTCAGATGTGCTGAAAATATTTAGTTTTTTGAGACTAGAGTTAATGAAAAATGAGTATTATCATCTAACCACACATGATTGAGTTTAAACCCAGTACTTTCAAGAAGGGTTCTAATTTGCTCTAGAGTGTATTTGTGAGAATGTTCAGTGTGAATTAATTCATTTTTTTCCAAATTTAATGAAAGATTAGATTTTGAAATAATAACAGATTGTTTTACCAAAGATTTCAAATACATTTCAATTCTTTGATTATCTTTGTTGTAAATAGAATAGTGTGAAAAATTATTTAAATTAAAATCAGCATCAAGTTCATCATTTATTCTAGAAAGGACATTAAGATTGAATTCGGCAGTAACACCCTGTGTGTCATTATAAGCAGATTCTAAAATTTGTGAATCTTTCACCAAATCCAAACCAATCAAAAATAAATCTCCAGATTTCATTGTAGAGTTTATTTTTTCTAAAAAGACTTTACCATCAGAAGGAGAAAAATTACCAAAGCTAGAACCTAAAAATAGAATAAGGTTTTTTTTCTCATCATAATTTTTCAAAAATTCTAATCCACCTTCGTATGTATCAATGATACCAGTAATTCGAAGATTGTCATAGTCCTGCAGTAACAGTTCTGAGCTTTCAGTTAAAATTTCAGATATATCTATAGGAAAATATTCTGTAGTTTGCTGCATTTGAGTAAAAATATCAAGAATTAATCTAGTTTTTACTGATGCGCCACTTCCAAGTTCAACTAATCTAAATGATTTGTCAATAAATGAGGGTAATTCAGCATGTAAATTCTTCAAAATATCAATTTCAGTTCTTGTAGGGTAATATTCAGGAAGTGTGCAAATCTTTTCAAACAAATCAGAGCCCTTTTTATCATAAAAAAACTTTGGTGCGATAAATTTAGAATCTCTATTCAAACTTGAAGAAATTTCTTCAGCGAATGTTTTCTCAATTTTACTAGCATGTGGTTTAAAATATTGAAGTTTAGAATCTATAACATATTTTTTGTAACCAAGATTCTTTTGGATTGTTTCATTCAAGTATTAAACCCGTCTTTTTTTAACATAAATGCTTTATCCCAAATGTTACGCATGAAAGATATTTCTTGATATACTTCTTTATTCAACAACGACTAGTGAATGAAATTCTAAGAGTAGAACATTTGAAAAAATATTTTACAAAAAAAGGAATATTTGGAACAAAATCAGTTACAGTTAGAGCAACTGATGATGTGTCATTTTCACTAAAAAAAGGTGAAATTTTTGTTTTAGCTGGCGAATCAGGTTCTGGGAAATCAACAATTGCAAAATTAATTCTAAAATCAATTCAGTTAGATTCAGGAAAAATATTTTTTGAAGGAACTGAGATTGATGACAATAAAGAAAATTTGGCAAAAATTAGAATGAATTGTCAAATGATACATCAAGATCCATACGACTCTATCAATCCGAGAATGAAAGTGGGAGACATTGTATCTGAACCACTTGAAATCCACAAAATTGGAAACAAGCAGGATAGAATCAAAAGAGTGATTGAGGTATTACGTGAAGTGAAATTAGAACCAGCCGAAGAAATTGTAAAAAGATACCCCCATATGTTATCAGGAGGGCAAAGACAAAGAGTGGTGCTGGCAAGAGCTTTGGCACTAAAACCCAAAGTGATACTGGCAGATGAACCAGTATCAATGTTAGATGTATCAATTAGAGCTGAAATGTTAGAACTGATGCAAGAATTACAGAAAAAATACGATATTTCATTTATTTACATTACACATGACTTGGCTACTGCTAGATATTTTGGTCATAGAATAGGTATTTTGTACATGGGGAAAATTGTAGAAATTGGACCAATCAATCAAGTGTTGGTTAACCCCAGCCATCCATATACTCAAGCATTAATGGATGCGATTTCAGAGCCAGATCCTAACAACTTGCACAGAGAGAGAAAGATCAGAATTAATGAATCATTGGATATTGATGTGTATGAAGGATGTAGATTCAGAGCAAGATGCCCTTATGCTATTGAGAAATGCATTGGAGAGCCAAAATTAGAAAAAATTAACGAAGAGCATTATTCTGCTTGTTTTGTGAAACTTGACTAGGAAGTTTTCATTGTAGGGAGTCGTTTATCTTTGTATGTAACAACATGTGAAACCCCATTCTTTGGGAACACACCATAGATCAGTTTTGCTTTTTGTATTACAGAGTCTTTTAGCGATACCATGATAAACTGACTTTCTTTAGATCTTTCTTCTAAAATTTTTGCCAATCTTTCAGAGTTAGGGGCATCAAGGTGTGCATCAACTTCATCAAACAGGTAAAACGGAGATGGTTTTAGTTTTTGTAATGCCAGAACAAATACAATTGCAGCTAGTGTTTTCTCACCACCACTTATTGATGTAGATTCTCTTTTAGGTTTATTTGGGAATTGAATCAAATATGAAATACCAGAATTAAATATATCATCTTCATTTTGTAATTCCAACCAAGCATTACCATCAGTCATTTTATTGAAAATTAAACGAATTTCTTTATCGACTTTATCAAATGCATCTAAGAATGTTTGACGTTTATCTTTTTCAATGTCTTCTATGAATTTGACGATTGAATTTCGTTCTGCTTCTAGAGAATTCTTTCTTGTAGACATGGAACGGTACCCATAAGATACTTCAAGATATGTTTCAGGTGCTTTTGCATTTAAGGAATTTAGAGAAGACAATTCACTTGTTAGTCCATGTACGATTGATTCAACATCAAATGTTTCCATATTTTTATCAAATCCAAATGCCGATAGAAGTTGTTGGAGTTTAGCCTCATTTTCAATTAAATCATGAAGATCACGTGAAAGAGAATCTGTTTGGCGCTCTATGGTACTGATTTGTTTTGTTAATTCCCTATCTTGCTCAGTTAAGACTTTGAGTTTGTCATCAAATTCTTTCAAATATACAATTGAGGAACCAGATGTAGAAATTAATTCTTGTTCTTTTTCACGTAGTGATACAAGAACTGTATTCTTTGATTCTTTACGTTCCTCTAAGTTTTGTATTTTTATTTCAAGTTCTTTGTAGTCAAGTTTTAATGAATTTGTTTCATCATCAAGGCGATTAGATTGTGATTTTTCTCTATTATATTGAGTTTGCAATGTTGTTTGTTGTGAAGATTTATCTCTATATTCATTCATGATTGTGGTGTATAATACTTCAATGTCTGATTTTTTGATATTGATTCTAGATAGTTCGCTAGCAATTCTATCTTGTTCCCCACTTGCATAATTTTCTTCAACAATGTTTATTCTGTCTTGTAATGATTCAACATGAGATTCATTTGTATTTACTTCAGATTCAATAATATTATTTCTTAAAAGTAGTTCTGAAATTCTTTTTGAAAGTTGTTCTTTCATACTTATTGCAGATGTAATTCTTGATTTCAAATTAGAATAGTTCTCAGTTGTCGATGTCAATGATTTTTCAGATATTGAAAGACGTGTATCATAAGATTGAATTGAATCTTCTAATTTTTTTAATGAATTCTTTTTCTTCAACATATATTTTTTAATTATTCCAATTGATTGGAATAATCCATCAATATCGCTACTCATTGAGATAAGTTTTGTAAGTTTAGATATTTTTGAATTAATATCAATAATTACAGTCCCATCTTTCTCTTCAAAGAATTCGCCATCAAGTGTTACGGATTTGTATCCCTTTTGAGATACATTGTAAGCAGTTTCTCTAGTTTCAGTAAGCACGATATTGCCAAACAGGAATGTTTTGAGTGAGGAATAGGCAGGATCACATGCGACATAGTTAGAAAGTATGCCTATAACCCCAGGCTCCTTAGGCGGAGACAGTTTAAACTGAGGGATTGCATCCAGCGGGATTATTTTCAATTTTGGAAGTTTTTTACTTCGTGCAACTTCAGCGACACCAAGTAAAGTTGCAAAGTCTTTTACGACAATTGCTTTAATCCAATCAGAACTCACTGCCAAAACAGAGCGCTCATATTTTTTATCCCATGAAATCATTTCATAGACTAGCCCTTCAATTCCAAGTTTGTCTGCATCTTCTTTTAATTTAGCAACAGTGTAATCTTCATGCATGAATCCTTTAACAGTTTTAATTTTTGATTCATATTGATTTGCAGCCTTACTTGATTTTTCTAAGATAAATTCCAATTCATCCATATCAACATGTATTTTTAATTTTCGGTTATGGAGTTTTTGAATTCTAGATTTTAATTCAGTAATAGATGCGTTGTGATTATTTAGCATTGATTCTAGTTGTGATTGATATCCAGATAATGCAACTATGTTATTTTCTAATTCAGAAAGTTTTACTGTGTTTGTATCTATTTTAATTTGAGATTCATCTTTCTCATGTAGAACTTTAGACAGTTTTAGTTTCACATCATTGAGTTGATTTGTAAGCAATTTTATTTTATTATCAATTTCAGATTTTTTAGATGCTGCTTCTGATTGTTCTGCAAGTATTTTATTTCTTTGAGTGTCAATAATTTTCAAATCGTCATTAATTTTATTTTTCTTTAAATCAGTTTCATCAATAGATATTTTAATTTTTTGTAATTGTGTATCAATGTCAGTTCTTGCTTGATTAATATCGTTAATTTCTGTTTGTATTTGTGGTAATCTTAAATCAATTTGCTCCAATCTTTTCTTTGATGCAGAAATTGCGCTATTATCGATTTCATATTGTTCCATTGCAGAACTAATTTCTACATCAAGTGCAGATTTTGCTTGAGTGTAATCGTTTGCTTCAGTCATTAATTTTGTCTTTTCTGTTTCTAAAGTAACAATTTCTTCTCTCAAAGCATTTCTTTCGCCAGCAAATGTTGTGATTTCAGCATTTAATGCATTCAAAGTGGATTCTTTTGAAGATTTTTGGCTTGAAATTATCTTCATTTTATTTGTTGCAGCAATGGCTTTGTAGCGATTTAACTCACGTTCTAAAATATCATGGCGTAATTTTTGATTTCTTTCTTCTTCAAGTTCATCAATTCTCTTTTTGATTTCACCCATTTTTGCAAGAGCAATTTCCAGTCGTCTATCAGCCTCATCTAGTTGCTTTATTGATTCTATTTTTTTATCATCAAAGTATGAAAGGCCAATTAAATCTTCAATTGTTTTTCGTTTTTCTTCTGATGTAAATTCAGAGATTCTAGTTACCGTTCCTTGTTGTACTGCATTAAGTTGACCCAAACCAGCATTTGCCATATCAAGTAAATCAAGAATATGACTTCGGTTTGTTTTCTTTTTGTTTAGATAGTATGTGTTTTCCCCATTAGCATCCATTTCTCTTGTGATTTCAACTGCATCAGAATCTACTGGAATTTTTCTGTCAGTATTATCAAAGTGAACACTTGATCTTGCCATTTTAGGTCCATGCCTTGCCCCTTCAATATCATGAATCAGAGATCGTAATTTATCAACCCTCATAACTTTTGGTTTATTTTCACCCATTGCAAAAATAATGGCATCTAAGATGTTACTTTTGCCTGAACCGTTTGGACCAGAAATTGAGATAAGTCCGGGTTCGAACTGAACAATAGTATTCTTAAATCCAAATGATTTGAATCCAAAGATTTCAACTTTTTTAACATGAACCAATGATTATAATTTCTCATCACGTAGGATAATCGATGGTTAACAAGTTTAGTTGACATAATTGATTAATTTTTCTTGTTGTGTTATGAAATTTTTCGTAGCGGTGGTAATTAAAATAATAATTTTTAAAGAATTGATCGCAATCATTACGCCTAATATAATTACTAAGAAACAATTTTAGAATCATGGTCAAGCTCGGGATAATACAAACTACATCACAAAGTACAAATCAAAAAGGAATTACGCAGGCTGTAAAAATTCTTAAAAAATTAGGAAGAAATAACACAGACATTGTATGCCTGCCAGAGCAATGGCTCAAAAATAATGAGATCAGTGATTTTGATTTAGAGTTTTCAGATTTTAAAAAAATTGCAAAAGAATTTTCTATGACCATAATTCCAGGAGCATTTTACGAAACAACCAAGAAAAAAACATCAATTATTTCACCAGTCATCGGTCCAAATGGAGAATTCATAGGCATGCAAGAGAAAATTCACCCTTTTGGCTATGAAAAAGAGAATGTAAAGCCTGGAAACGAGGCTAAAATTTTCAATACTGCCT
>JABMOR010000008.1 GCA_013203245.1 Candidatus Nitrosopumilus sp. | reverse complement strand
CTCAACTTCAAGTTCTGACAATGTCTAAACAGACCTTAAAGGGTTTAAAATACATTGATTTTCTAATCTTGCCTTATTTTGGGTACTTGGCTGTAAATTAATGACTATTCATATACCGTTTCAATCTGTTTGCATTAAATGGCATCTATTCTGTTCTTGGCAATTGGAGTTGTAGTTGCAACTGCTTTAATGGCTTCAGTGGCAATTCATTTTTTGACACCGATCACAGATTCCGGTTTATCTCCTCAAGAAAAAAACTGCCAACAAATCGCTAATGAAGGGTATAGAATTCAATCAATTTACCCTGATTCATATCCTGATGAACTTCCTGATGATGATTTTAAACGCTTGATGCACCTAGATAAATTGTGGATTACAGACTGTGTTAACGTTTTACCTGCTGAATCCGTTTTTAGCATTATAAATAATGTTGAAAGAAATTTCTTTTCTGGTGAGTAAATATCAAAAATGCTTCCAACCTAAATCTTTCAAATTAATAAAATTATTATTTTTTTCAATATAGACCCCTTTGCCTAAAGTAACATAACCAATTTCTATAATCTGTGTTTTTAACAATGCTGCATTTTTTTCAATGATTTTTTTATGTTTGGGCGATGCGGTAAATACAAATTCATACTCTTCACCGCCATTGAAAACCAAGTTATTCAAATCTAATTTGTAAGACTTTGCATGATCTTCTACATCTTTCAATGCTGGAATTTTGTTTATTACGAATTTATTTTTACTTTGTTTTGACATTTCATTTAGTGTAGTTGATAATCCATCACTAGAATCCATTGATGATGAAAAATATTTTTTATTCTTTAATCCAAAACCAAGTTTTGGTTTTGGATTAATGACTGATTTTATAGCTTTTTTAACAAAAACTTTATTTCCTTTTTTCTTACCTAGCAGCATACTTAATCCAGCAGATGTATACCCAAATGGACCTGTTACAAATATCAGATCCCCTTTCTTCGAACCTTTTCTAGTAACTATCCTTTCTGTAATTCCAAAAAGGCATACATTAAACACAATTTCCTTGCCTCCGTTAGTGTCTCCTCCAATAATTGAAATATCAAATTCTCTACATGCTTTTTTAAAACCTGAAACAATTTCGTTAACTTTTGAGCGTGAAATTGTTTTTGGTAGATTAATTGAAATTATTCCATACTTGGGTTTGACACCTTTTGCAGCAAAATCACTTACACATGCTACAACACTTTTCCTTGCAGCATCAGATAATTCCATTTTAGATGGAATATCTGTGCTTTCTACTAACGTGTCAGTTTTTGCTACAATTTTGATTTTATCTAAATTCAAAATTTCAACATCTTCTGATTCAAAATCTTTCCTACCAAAACCTGTCTGAAAAATTTTGATTATTGCTGTCTCATCTAATTTTTTCATAACTTTGATTTACCATTTTTATTGCATCTTTGACTATCTCTTTACATTTTTCTTCATTGTTTGATTCTGCTGAAACACGAATAATGTCTTCTGTGTTTGATTTTCTGATTAAAACCCAACTATCTTCATCAATAATTCCTTTTATTCCATCCAGTGTGATTATTTCAGAATAATCTTTAGAAAATTTTGATTTTACTTCTTCAATTATTTTGTCATGAAAATCTGAATTGATTTTTGTTTTATCTCTTATCTGATTATAACTTTCCATGTAATTTAGAATTTCATTAAATTCGGTACTTCCTAACATGGATGCAATAAGGCCGCTTGTAAGAATTCCTTCTCTACAATAATTGAATTCTGGTAAAATAAAACCCCCACTGCTTCCCTCGCCTCCAGCTTGGGCATTATTTTTTAACATGAGATCTATTACATTTGCTTCTCCCACTTTGGATCTTTGTACAGTTCCTCCTTTTTCTTTGATGAATTTTTCAACTGAGACACTGGTATCAATACTTAGAATAAATTTCTTGTGTCCTAACTCTAATGATTTTGCTACGCCTAATCCAAGTGTTACATCTGGTGTTTGTTTTTTCCCATCGTTAACTACAACTAATCTATCTCCATCTAGATCAAATGCAAATCCAATGTCTTTTTTATTAGTTGTAGCAATTAATTCTAATAAATTATCTGATGTGGGGTCAGGTCCTCTTGAACATGCAGAAATATTTTCATTAATTACTTTAACATTACACCCAATTTCTCTTAATAATTCTGGAGCGAAATCTTTGGCCGCCCCTCCCCCAATATCTACTACAATTTCTGGCTTGTTTTCCAAGTTTCCTATGATTTTTTTTGCATCTTCTATGTATGATGTTGATATTTCTTCCTCAATTCCAATTTTTGTTTTTAAAATCTCTTGATGTTGGATAATTTGAGGAAGTTCTTGCTCATTTACCCCTCGTCCATCAATGATGAATTTCATTCCATTCCATTCTAATGGATTGTGGGATGAAGAAATTACTAATCCTGCACCATAATTTCTTGCTTCTCTGAAAACTACTGGAGTTGGAACAGTTTCTAAATTAAAAATATCAATTCCATTTTTCATCAATACAGCACTTGCTGTGTCTTTTATCATTGGTCCTGAAGGTCTGGTATCTTTTCCTATAACGCATTTTTTTGATTCAATTAATGATGAAAAATTATTACAAAATTCAAGAACATCTTTTAGGTTTAAATCATCTCCAAATATTCCCCTGATTCCTGAAATTGTTTTTTTCATTCAGTCCATTTCGGAAAGGCTTTTTATTAACTCTGATGGATTTATCCAAACGTGCCTTGGTAGCTCAGCCTGGTAGAGCGAACGCCTCGTAAGCGTTAGGTCG